>JAIERD010000108.1 GCA_019747155.1 Pseudomonadaceae bacterium | reverse complement strand
ATCGCGCGAATCCGTGCTGGCGTTGTCGCTGCGGATCATGAAGATTTTGCTAACCGTTTGAGGGCGTGTTTATGAGCACTGATATTCTTGCAAGAACCATCAGTTCTGCCCCGGAGATTATTGCGGGTATTAAATCTGGTCTTTTTAATGTGTGGGGTGGCGTCGTCAGATATGCCGCCGGCCACCCCAAGGGTGGGCAGATTGTCGGGCATCTGCAGTTCCCCGGTGATGCCGCTCAGGCTGCCGAGCAGCTTGCCAAGTTGCAGCAGACTCTGGGGGGCGTGGAAGGAGCCTTGGGGGCTCTGCAAAACCTACAGTACGCAAACCTGGCATTGTCAGGGCTCAATCTAGCGGTTTCTGTTGCCGGCTTTGTAATTGTTTGCAAGAAGCTCAATGGCATTTCCGAGCAGCTGCATCACCAGTCGCAAAAGCTCGATGTGTTGATCGAAATGGCCCTTGATGCCAAGGCCCGGGAAGACCTGTGTGACAGCGCGCGCTTCAGCTCCGTGCTCTGGACGGTCCGCCAGTCTGCCGAGCAGGGTGATCTGCAAGGGCTCAAAAATCAGGTTGGCAATCTGCGCGAGCAGTATGAAGTCACCAAGCTGACGTTGAACCGGGCGTCGGCAGGTGCCACTGATAAAGGCTTTGTTGAGTCCCTCGATGTACTGAAAAACCTGCAGCAACGCATGATGTATCTCGGCTTCATACAGGCATACGTTCAGCAGCGCACGGCGGGTGAGAAGTACTCCATCAAGGTGCTGCAGGAGTTGCAGGCGGATTGGCTGCAGATCAGTACGGTGGTTGTTGAGGCCATTGCTGCCAATCAGGAGTGGGTAGAGCAATTGACCCAGGGCGGGGGCGATAACGTCGTTTCCTTCCTGGAGTTCCGCAAGCAAGTCGCCCCGGCCATCGATTATCAGCTCGGCTTGTTGGAATACGTGGCCAGCCATCCAGAGGCGGCCGAGTTGCTCAATGAAGAGGTCACGGAAATTCGTTTTCTGGCGGCATGAAATAGCCGTTCTGGCGATGCAGAGGTCAAAGGGAGAGGTTTGCGATGGCGTTGGATTTGAGCAAAACCCTGGTGGTGGGGATTTCCGCGACGGCTCTGTTTGACATGAGCGAGTCCGATCAGATGTTCAAGGCTGCGCTGGAGGCCGATCCGGAGTGCGTGATCGACAACTATCGCCGATATATGCAGGCGCGTGAGGACGAGCCGCTGGCGCTGGGCACCGGTTATCACCTAGTCAAGGCTCTGCTCGATCTCAACCGACATATGAAAACCGAGGACACATCCCCGCTTGTTGAGGTGGTAGTGATGTCACGCAACAGCCCGGACACCGGTATCCGCGTACTCAAAACCATTCGTCGCGATCAGCTGGCGATCACCCGCTCGGCTTTTACTGGCGGCGAGTCTGTGGCTGACTACATGGATGCTTTCGATGTGGACCTGTTCTTGACCACCAATGTGGAGGACGCGCAAAAGGTCATCGACTCCAGGCGCTGTGCAGCTGCAATTCTCAAGGCGCCGCCAGCCAATGCTCCGCAAATTCCCGAGGGTCAGGTGCGCATTGCCTTCGACGGTGATGCTGTGCTGTTCTCAGACGCCAGTGAGCTGGTTTACAAAACCAAGGGGCTGGACGCGTTTAAGGCTCAGGAAGATGCGCTGCAACATACACCTATGGAAGAAGGTCCCTATGCAAGCCTGCTGATAAAGCTGGCTCGCCTGCAGGAGCGGCTGCCCACCGGTGGCAAGGATTCACCGATCAGAATCGCCATTGTCACGGCGCGAAACTCCCCATCGGAAATGCGCGTAATCAATACCCTACGTGCCTGGGGTGTCTATGTTGACGAGGCTTTTTTCCTGGGCGGAGTGGGTAAGGACAAGGTGCTCAGCGCGTTTAATCCGCATATTTTTTTCGATGACCAGGATGTGCACCTCGACGCTGCCGCCAACTTGGTACCGTCCGGCAAGGTGCCTTATTTAAGTAGCTCTGGCCTAACGGAAAAACTGCCGGGGTAACTAAGTGACTGCGCCGTTTAGAAGCGCGGTCCTGCCGCTTAGCC
Organism: Pseudomonadaceae bacterium; assembly: GCA_019747155.1. Lineage (GTDB taxonomy): Bacteria > Pseudomonadota > Gammaproteobacteria > Pseudomonadales > Pseudomonadaceae > Aquipseudomonas. The sequence continues at coordinate 11,296 of JAIERD010000108.1, read as the reverse complement.
TCCTGCTTTTACTGAAAAGGAGGCAATGTTGAACCTGATCGCCATCTGCGCCGCAGATGACTCGGATCAGCGTGCGTGCGCGATATATTTGGCACGGTTAGCCGTATAAACCCTTACAGCGGAAGTAGTTCATGTCTTTATCCATCTTCAAATGTTCATCGTGGCTTGGTACGTTTCTGCAGCACAGGGGGCTGCAGGCTCCTGACCAGCGAGGACTTTACGAGTATCACTCCACCTACAAGGAGTACTGCGACCTGCAGCAACTTCTTCGTGAGCTGAACTCCTTTGATGCAGGGGTAAAGGATGCGGCGGCTTGTGCCTGCCTAGTGCTGTTCTGTTCCGAGTGGTACCGCCGCGAATATCAACGCGAGCATGGCTGGAGCTGGGAGCCTATATGGCAGGCATTGGGCTTCAGCCTTTCGCCGGGAGATTTAAGTAAGTCCATCCCTAAGGGTTTGGAAGGCTACTGGAAGCGCCCCATTCACTTTTACGAGTCCGAGCGTCGAGACTTTCTCGGATCTCTATTCAGTGAGGGCGGACTGCCCTTTCAAGTACTGAGAGAGGGGGGCAGTCGCTTCCAAACGCTGTTTGACCGAGTACTCAAACACTATGACCAGTGGCATCTACTTGGCTACAGCACATTCCAGCAGGTTGAGCAGCAGCTAGGAAAAACCAATTTGCCACAGGTTTTTGCCTCGCAGGCATCAGTAGAACTCATTGCGCACATGGCGGATCAGCTGGTGACCTTAGTTCGGGACTATGGCTTGGCGCAAACCAGCGAACCCGTCGCCCGGCTGGACACAATGAACCCCAAGTGGCGCGAGCTGTTTCCATTGCCGCTGGATAACGAAATCGGCAGTGATCTGCTTAATGGTCTGTTAAATACTGCCACGATTGAGGGCCGCAGACGCGGCATGGAAACTGGCGGCTGGGCTTGCCGGCACTTCTGGAGCGCGGCAAAGCCGGATGCGCTCAAGGTGCAGATATCAATGCCGGAGGAAGTCCCTTTTAAACTGGCAGCACAGCCCTCCACCACACGTTTTGAACTGGTGATTTTAGAAGGGGGGCGGGCGATTGCGGCACTCGGCCCCGGGTACGCCATAGTCGACAATGGTATTGCCCGGATAAGACTGCGCCAGCAAGAGGTAATCTTCCAGCGCCAGGACGTCACAGCACCGTTAAGCTTGGCAGCCATGGCTGGGGGCATGCTAATCGCATCATTGCCTATTGACGGTAGCACTGTGGCGCTTGGCGAGGTACCAGTAGGATTTGCTCTGGTTGATGACCGGTGGCAGCTATGCGGTCAGGCTTCGTTCAATACATCCAGTGAAAAGTTGTTGCTGGTACTGCCTGCCGATGGCGAACTGAGCACTGTCGAGAAGTGTGATGAATTCAGCATCACGGACATGCCTGCAGTCTTTTCACTGCGTACGTTTCAGGTGCTTGGCAAGACCCAGCTGCAAATCGACGGTGAAGATCTGTACCGAATCCGCACCGGTCATGCAGCCAGCATAGGCCTTGGGCTGGAGCTGGTCGGAGCACAGACTGAGTGGGCATCAAAGCCCGCACAGATCTTTGTAGGTCTGCCCCGCGTGCAGTGGCCTGCCGCTGCAGGAGAACTGAAGCAGCAGGGTAGCGACCTGTACATCGCCGGCAAGCAACCAGGCAGCGGCCTACTGCAGGAGATACTCGGGGCCCAGTATGTGGCTGTGCGCAACCACAATGGCGACACCCTCCTGCGCCGCAAAATTGGTATTTTGCCGGCTGATTTTCGCCTTGAGTTGCGCAGTGGCGACAAGCCCGGGCAGGGCAGCATTCTGGTGCACACGCAACAGCGTTGCCTGATCCAGATTGATGATGACAGCCTGCAGGTGCAACAGGTCAAACAGCTTGGGCACATCGAGCTCAAGTTGTCGGCAGCAGCTTTCCCGCCGATCAGGGTTCGCCTTTCAATCACGCCAAACTTACTGGCTGACCCGATTGATATTGAGGTGCCGTTTCCCAACTTTGGTAGTCTGGCTTTTGATGGTCATGGTAGAGCGCTGAAGCGCGAAGTCTGTGTCGATGACCTTCTAGGGGCCCGTCTTTATCTATTTGGTCGTAATGGCGCACCTACCAAGTTCGGGCTTGAACTAACGCTGAAGGGCAATGCCGCCAAAAATGCCTGTTATAGCTGGTCTTATACAGCTGCTGAAAAGCCGCTGGAGATCAGCCTGTTTAATATCCGGGAACAGATTATCGATTTATTGTCGCTACAGTCAGGCATAGATCAGGTCGTCGAATTGCGAATTTTTGGTAACGGGCCAGACGCCTATTACCGTATTCGCAAGTATGCAAAGGAAATGCTGCTTGACCGCGACCGGCAGGTGTTGAGCGCCGCCAACCAAAAGGGCGACAGTGGCGACCTGCCCGAGCTGGTACTGATGCTATTGCATGAACCGATGCGCCACGCCGTGGCGCTTAGCTCGCGCACCAGTGAAGGCGTGCCCACTGGTGAGTTTGAACTACCTACACTGGTCGACAAAAATGGGCCTTGGTTGGTTGTGCCAAAGTCGGCAGAGTCCGCATCGTTCAGGCCTCTGTTCATAGCTGGTAACTGGGAGTTCCTTGCTCAGGCTGATGAGGCTCAGAGCTTAGAAAAGGCCGTACTGACCTTTGATCATGAGTCCCCAATCAGCTCCTTCACGTCAGTACTGGACGCCATGGCTATCAATCCCATGCACAGCGGATGGCAGTTTTTGCGGGCGCTGTATGAAGGTTATGGATATCTGCCCCTGGCGACCTTCGAGGTTTGGAAAGCTCTGGTTGGGCATACTCGCGCCCTCAGCATGGCGCTGTTCAAGTTTGAGATGATGCCGCAGTTTCTAGGTCGGCTGGAGACCGAGTTTCCGATTTTCTGGGAGTTTCTCCCGATAGGTGAAGTTCATCTTGCAGCCAAGCGCTTTGGTGCTTTCCTCAAGGTGAAAGGCGTAGCTGAAGAAGCCGCTGCAGGGCTAACCGGAAAGATGCTTTCACGGTTAGGGGAAACCTTCCCGGCCTATGGGGATAACGTTCAGCGTTACTTGCTAGGCAAGCCTGTTGGTCAGGACATTCAGTTACCTATCGCGATATTCAAAGGCATTTTGCATGACTGGTACCTTGAGCTGATCCGTGATCGCAGTGATGCACAATGGCCTGTGTTTGGCGGCAAGCGACTGGAGCGCTGGCACAGCAGTCAAACTGACTCGGTCATTGCCTTCAAGACAGATATGGATTTCCGTTGTGCAGTGCTCTACCTGCCAGTGTTTGCCGCAGCCGTAGCCTCCGGCAAAGCCAAGGTTTCAGATGTATTTGAGGACAGTGTCGAGGCGATATTCTTCCTACGCCAAGTCCGCGATTTCGATTCGAAGTGGTTCAACTCGATTTATCAATATTGCTTGTTGAATAGCATCCTAAATATGCATAAGGCAGAGCCGATTAATGGATAGGTATTTCTCTTCACTTGTTGAGCAGGCGCGTTCCCGGACCACTGAGGCTACCTTGAGCGTCTTGAGCATTACCGATCCAGGGCTGCGTGAGCACCTAGGTAACATCATGCGCGCGGAGTGTGGGAAAGAAGGGGCTTTTCTAGCTCCCCCCCTATTCGAGCAGACCTTCGGCTGGGAAGAGTCGTCTTTGACGATGGAGGATCTGGCAAGCAAACATCAGCTGCTAAGCAAAGAAATCGTGGCTTCGCTTGATGGCAAAGCAAACGGGCGCTATCGCTTTGGCGCCAACTGGAAGCCCTTCACGCATCAATTGGCAAGCTGGCAATCACTGCTGGTAAAGAAACATTCAGTGGTGGTCACCAGCGGTACTGGTTCGGGTAAGACCGAGTGTTTTATGGTCCCAGTTCTGGATGATCTTTACCGGGAATATCGTCAGGCTGACTGCAAACCACTGATTGGCGTGCGAGCGCTTTTCCTCTACCCGCTCAACGCACTGATTAACTCACAGCGGGAGCGCCTGAACGCCTGGACCCAGACATTTGGTAACGGCATTCGCTACTGCTTATATAACGGAAACACACAAGAACTTCAGGCCCGTATGAGGAGTGAGCAGCTCCAGAAGCCCAACGAAATTCTGTCTCGCGAGCTAATGCGTGTTGAGCCGGCTCCCATCCTAGTCACCAACGGCACCATGCTCGAATACATGATGGTTCGCCAGGTCGATGCGCCTATCTTACGTATATCCAGAGCACAGAAATCGCTGCGCTGGATTGTTCTGGACGAGGCACACACTTACGTCGGCTCCCAGGCGGCGGAGCTTGCGCTTCAACTCCGACGCGTGATGACATCCTTCGGTGTCACACCCAAAGATGTCCGCTTTGTAGCGACCTCTGCCACCATTGCAGGTGAAGATTCAGCTGCGCAGCTTAAGCAGTTTCTATCGGATCTTTCAGGCGTGCCTGTCGATCAGATCGATGTCTGGGGAGGCAACCGTGTCATTCCACAGTTAGCACCTAGCCAGCAAACGTCGATCGCCCTAGAGAAGCTCGAAGCAATGCCGGAGCTCGACGGCACCGCTGCCGAGGTACATCCGCAGCGCTATGAAGCGCTAGTGCACTCCCCCCAGGCTCGCGCACTGAGAAGCCTGCTGGTGAAAACCCCCAAGCCCTTGAAGTTAATCGAGATAGCTACTCGCATAAACCAAGAAAAGGGATGGTCGCTAACGCAGGATGAAATTTTGCGCTGGCTGGACGTATGCTCAGGCACCCGCCGGGAGGCTCAAGAGCCTGCGTTTTTAAAGCTGCGCGCACATCTTTTTCAGAGAACTACACACGGCTTGTGGGCCTGCTTCAACAGGCACTGTTCAGCCAAAAATGAAACAACGCTGCAGGAGAATTGGCCCTTTGGTTTTGTCTATGTCAGCCAGAGGCAAAGCTGTACTTGCGGCAGCCCTGTCTTCGAACTGTCTTTCTGCAATGACTGCAATGAGCCCCATTTATTGGCCCGAGATAAGGGCGGGAAGCTAATTCAGTGGGAGAGCTCTGGTGGTGATGAATTTTCACTTCAAGCGGAAGCACCCAGCGAAGATGAAGAGGGGGCAATCAGCGATGCTCAGTCGACAATCAAGACGCCGCTGATTCTGTGCTCTGCTGGCAATAATGGCACTGGATACATTAACGTCGACTTTGACAAATCAGCAGGCACATTTTCTGCCTCTAGTGGGGAGAGCGTACGGCTTGGCCTGAACGATAAAGACGCTATATGCAGCAGTAACAGCTGCGGATACAAAGGGTTTCAAGGGTCATTCCCGTTTCGTCGTGCAATGTTGGGTGGGCCGTTCTATGTGGCGAATGCTGTTCCAACAGTATTGGAGTACTGCCAAGACTATCAAGACGAGGATCAGAAAGCCGTACATGGCCCGCAGTCCCTGCCAGGGCGCGGTCGCAGGCTCATTACCTTTACCGACAGCCGCCAAGGGACAGCGCGCATGGCTGTTCGCATGCAACAGGAAGCCGAGCGCAGCCGCTTACGCGGACTCGTTGTTGAGATATTGGGCTGGCATCAGAGGAGCCATAGCAACTCTCAAACGACAACCAATAGTCTTGACCCTGCGGTATTGCAGCAGTTGATTACCAAGGCGCAGGAAGATGTTGCTTTATACCGCAGCCTTGATATCCAGGAGGAAGTAAAAGCTGCCGAGGCGAAAGTCTCACGCTTTACGTCACAGCTTGCTTCAGCCAATGGCGGTAAGGTTAGGCCGACGCTTATTTCATTGGCTTGGCCAGAGCTCGCCAATGAGCTCAAGCAGAAAGCTGACTTGAAAGGCTCAATGCTGCTTTACAACCAATACCAGAAGCCGGAGATATTCAAAGAAACGGACGGGCCATACAAGCTGGCCGAAATGTTGCTTTTTCGCGAGTTTATGCGCCGCCCCAAGCGACAGAACAGCCTAGAAACACAGGCACTAGTGAAAGTCAGTTACCTCGGATTGGATAAGATCGAGGTGCCTCCTACTTATTGGGATAAGAAAGGCCTGACGCTCGAAGATTGGCGTGACTTCCTCAAGGTCGCTTTAGACTTTTATGTTCGCGAGAACAGCTACATTCAGGTAGATGAGGGATGGCTATATTGGATTGGAAGTCGCTTCGCATCCAAGACCTTACGAAGTCCCGAGTCGAAAGAAGCGGATGAAAGCCGGGTCAAGCGTTGGCCGCAAATACGCAATGGCAACCACTCGCAGCGCCTGATCAAATTATTACTGCTAGGCGCTGGCTTGAACCCCGCTAGCGCAGCTGATAATGACATGGTCAATGCTTGGTTAAGAGCCGCCTGGCTGCAGCTAACGAGACCTGGATCAGCACTTAAAGTTGATGAGAACCGATACTTCCTCCCTCGAGAGCACATGCTGTTCTCACTTGTTGATCGAGCCTATATCTGCCCAGTTACAAATAAGTTGTTGGATACCACCTTCAAAGGCTTAACCCCCTATCTACCCACTCACCTAGATTTCAGTCGGCTGAGTGAGGAACAACGCAAGGGGTTTATGGCGGAAGCGGTTGAGATGCCACGCGTATGGGAGCTGGATCGCTCGCAGGACGACTATGCGCCCGGCCTTGCGCGAATCAGAGACCAGGCGGCTAAAGATCCCCTCATTTGTGACCTGCGCGCTCGTAACCTGTGGACGGATATCAGCGACCGGGCGATAGAGGGCGGCTTCTATTACCGTACGGCTGAGCACTCCGCTCAGCAATCTTCAGAGCGCCTTGGCGACTACGAGGAGAAGTTCAAAAAGGGACAAATCAACGTCTTGAACTGCTCGACCACCATGGAGATGGGTGTAGATATTGGCGGCATCTCTGCTGTGGTCATGAACAATGTACCGCCACACCCTGCCAACTATCTACAAAGGGCTGGTCGGGCAGGGCGAAGCAATGAGTCCAGAGCTCTCGCCTATACACTCTGCAAGAACAACCCTCATGACCAGCAGGTTTTTGCCAACCCTAGCTGGCCGTTTGAGACAAAAATTCCAGCGCCATCAGTAGCTCTAAACTCTGCACGACTAGTTCAACGGCATGTAAATTCCTTAGTGCTGTCTGACTTCCTCTGCAATGTGGTCGGTCCAACTCAAACAGAAAAAACCAGCCTAAATGCGCAGTGGTTTTATGACGATGTACATGGCCCTTCACAATGTGATCGTTTTATTGAGCGACTTAGTTTGGCTGTCTCTGATGTAGATGATGCTCTCGGGCTGCTAGTAAAGGGCACCGCTTTGGCTGGGGTAGCTGCAGACCAGTTACGGCGGCGCTCAATAGTTCAAATTAAGCCGCTGCAAAGCCGCTGGATGGGAACCTTCCGCTATCTGCTGTCAGAGGAGGCGCAGGCGAAGCCTCATAGCCCTTATCTGAAGCGCCTTCAGGTCGAGAAGACTCGGCACTGCAATGAGTATCTGTTGCGAGATCTTTCTGCGCGTACCTTCCTTCCGGGGTATGGGTTCCCTACGGATGTAGTGAACTTCGATAATTTCACGCTTGAGGATTACATTCGAGAGAAGAGCGCTGATAACAAGGTCAAACACGATCGAGAAGACAACGTCTCTCGCTACAAGGGGCTACCCTCGCGCAACCTATCGATTGCAATTCGTGAGTATGCACCCGGTGCAGAAATCGTTTTGGATGGACGAGTGTTCAAGTCCGCTGGGGTTTCTTTGCATTGGCACAATATCAACGCCAGTACTATCGAAGCGCAAAAAATGGACATCGCTTGGCGTTGCGAAGTGTGCGGGGAGCTTGGCTACGAAGAAGGACTAGTCAAGACGGATGAGCTAATTTGCACCAATGCTGAGTGCCAGTCTCTTATCAAACAGCAAAACATCCGCAAGGTGCTGCAGCCCTCCGGATTTGTCACTGATGCTTACCAGTCGGCATCCAACAATATCCAGCATCAAAAGTTTATTCCCGTAGAAACAGCTTGGGTCTTCGTTAAAGCCAGTAAGAGTCCTCTGCCAAACCCTGCCGTAGGGGAGATGGCTTATGGCGCGGATGGCCAAGTTTTTCACCACAGCTCAGGCGAGAATGGTGCCGGCTTTGCGCTTTGCATGAGTTGCGGTCGGGCAGAGTCTATGGTTGCTGATGGTGAGTTTCCGCGCGATTTATCTCCCTCAGGTGAGCACTATCCGCCTCGACCGACGAAAGAAGATAAAGATCAGAATAATAAGAGACTGCCTTGCCAGGGCAGCGGAAGTATTGCACCCAATATCAGCTTGGGAGCTACAGCTTTCACTGACGTATTTGAGCTCACTCTCCATCATCCCGAGCGAGGTGAATACATTGCGGATACGGATCAGGGCCGAACCATTGCTATGACGTTGGCGGTAGCGCTGCGTTTATCTTTAGCCTCAATATTAGGCATTTCTGCTTCTGAGTTGGGCTATGCGACACGACCAACGAAGCTGGCAAACGGACAGTCCGCTCTTATTCTTCAGATATACGACATCATTAGCGGCGGGGCAGGCTTCGCGACTGGTGCCCCCTTGCACGTGGAACGTCTGCTGATCGGCATGGTCGAAAAACTCGGCTGTAAGCATTGCGAGACCGGCTGTAGCGAGTGCTTACTGGACTCCCAAACCCGACATGATCACGACAAACTAGATCGCAAGCTCGCGCTAGAGTGGCTCGGCACAGAATTCATCCATCATGTTGGCTTGACGACGGAAGACAAGCTCTCGCTTGCTGATGGGCAGTTTGCCCCCGGCAGCATTGAGAGTGTATTGCGCCGACTAATTAATGAGGGCGTTGAGAGGATCTCGCTCGTAGCCTCTGGACATACTGCAGAGTGGGATCTTTTTGCACCGCAGTTCCGTAAAGCAATTCAAAACTACGTACTCACCGATGGTCTGCCAGTAGATCTCATTGTTCCCGCTGGGATTACTGATGAAGATGTTCTGCTGGATCTCCAACGCTTATCACTCTTGGGCGTGAACGTTGGCTGCTCATCAGCCATTGAGGCTAATGCACATTTCGTAGCGCAGGCATTTAAGAATGATGAGGTAATCACACTTGCTTCGCGCAGCAGCATCGTAACGATCCCGGGCAGTACCTGGCATCAGAACGAAGAGCTAGTCGTTGTCTCAAGAACGCAGCCTGCATTCGACTTAATGCTGTTAGATCTCGACAGCGCAACGCCTCTCCCCTCAGATCAGGGCGTGATCGTAGATATTCCTATTCATGAAGAACTCAACGGGGCACTACTGGAATTTGGTGAGCGCTTCTGGACGCTTCTCGGCTCTCAATGTCAGCAAATAACCGACACGCTCGCAGCGTCGAAAATTATGAAGCTGACTTACACCGATCGCTACATTCAGAATCCTGCCGTCATAACCATTCTCGGCACACTGTTGAAGTACCTGAAGGGGAGTATCTCTGCCAATGCAGGTGTCCAGATTACTTCACTCTTTAAGCCTGGTCGGCCACAAGGGCGAAAAGCCTTTGATGACTGGAACAGTCAGGATGATTACGAGTTTTTTACACGTAAGTGGCTGTCAGCCATGGTCGGGCAGAAAGTTGATTTTGTACTCGGTGACTCAAATCGAGATGTACCGCATCGGCGCAGACTCGATATAGAGTTTGAAAATGGAAAGACGCTGAAGGTCAGATTCGATCAGGGAATCGCATATTGGCAAGTGCGTTTCCGCCCGCATAATGACATGTGGTTTGACTTCAATCTTCCTGCAGAAGATCAAGTAATGCATATGGCTAAGCTACTTGAATCAGCACAGGTCCATAACTCGGCACAACAATGGTCCACGGATGTACTGGTGGAGCTTAGGGATAAGTAGTTACCAGGAAGGATTTCCACCCGGATAACCACCTAATTTCAGAGTGCTTGGTTTACTTAAAATGGAATTGTTATGTCGTCACAAAAATACTCCGTAAACCAGCACCTGATCGAAACTCTCCTCAGCTGGGTAAAGTCCGGCGAGATCGCCATTCCGGAAATCCAGCGCCCCTTCGTCTGGGATGCCAGCAAGGTGCGTGACCTGATGGACAGCCTGTATCAAGGCTTCCCGGTGGGTTACATCATTGCCTGGCGCAACCCGACGGTGAAACTGAAAGACGGCTCGCTGGCTGCGGGCAAAAAAATACTGATCGACGGTCAGCAGCGGGTAACAGCGCTGACGGCCGCTATCGCCGGGCAGCAGGTGATCAATCAGGATTACCAGCAGGTGCGTATCCGCATCGCCTTCCACCCCATCGAAGAGCGCTTCGAGGTCAGCAACCCAGCCATCGAGAAGGACAAAACCTGGCTGCCTGATATCGCCCCCATCGTTAATGGCGAGCTGCGGTCGTACAAGGTGGCGAGAGACTATCTGGAGCTAAATCCGGATGTGAAAGAAGATCTGGTTTTCGAACGCCTGGACAAGTTGTGCGATATCACTAAGAAGCAGATCGGCCTGATCGAACTGGCGGCGGATCTGGATATCGAGACGGTGACCGAGATATTTATCCGTATCAACTCCAAGGGTGTGGTGCTCAGCCAGGCGGACTTCGTCATGTCGAAGATCGCCGCCAACGAGGAGTTCGATGGCAACACTCTGCGTAAGGCCATCGACTACTTCTGCCACCTCTCCATCGCACCTGAGTTTTACGCGCACATTGAGAACAACGATAAGGCCTTCGTGCAGACCGATTACTTCCGCGCTATGCGTTGGCTGAGGGGCGAGAACGACGATCTTTACGACCCCAGCTATTCAGACATGCTGCGCGTAGCCTTCACCACCAAGTTCAATCGCGGGCGGCTGTCTGATCTGGTCGGGCTGCTCTCGGGCCGCAACTTCGAGACCCGCAGCTACGAGAAGGAAATTGAAGAGGCGTCGTTCAAGACCCTGAGTGACGGGGTTAAGGAGTTCATCAACGAAACGCACTTCAAGCGCTTCCTGATGATCATCCGCTCGGCGGGCTACGTGGACAGCTCCATGATCGGCTCGGTCAACGCGCTGAACTTCGCCTACGTGCTTTACCTCAAGCTCAAGCGCGACCTAGGCAACAACCCTAACATTGAGAGTTGGGTGCGCCGCTGGTTCGTGATGTCGCTACTTACCGGGCGTTATTCGGGTTCGCCTGAGTCGCGCTTCGATAAAGACATCAAGGCCGTGCACGACCGCCCGTTTGCCGACGTGTTGGCGGAGATCGAAGCGGCCGAGCTGTCCGACGCTTTCTGGGACTTCGGCCTGCCCCAGTCGTTAAACACCTCTTCAGTAAACGCCCCGGCCATCAAGGTGTTCTGGGCTGCGCAGGCTAACCGGGGTGACAAGGGCTTCCTGTCCAAGGACA
>JAIERD010000424.1 GCA_019747155.1 Pseudomonadaceae bacterium | reverse complement strand
ACGGCAAACTGGCAACCTGATCAACGTTGCCACCTCGACGGGCTAACCAACAAGGCCGCATTGCTAAATTCGACGCCCGCCTTTGCGGGCGTCGGCGTTTCTGAGCCGCAAAAAACAGCCAACCAAGAACTGCGCAGCCAGTCTGCAAGACATGAGTTTTGAACGAAGAGCATGTAATGCAAATCCTTCGCATTACGTTGTAGTTTCAAGTAATATCCCGCCATCGTTATCTTGCCGCTAAGGACTTCGCCATGTTCCGTACGCCCCTGCTCAGTGCCAGCTTGTTGACCCTCGCTATTACCCTTGCCGGTTGCGGCGAACAAACTTCAGCGCCAGCGGCGAAAACCGCAGCGGTCAGCAGCACCGTCAGCCCGCTCGACCAAACCGCCGGCAAGGCCGTGGTGGCCCACTATGCCGACCTCGCCCTGGCGGCATTCAGCGATGCACTCAGCACCGGCAAGACCTTGCAGCAAGCAGTTGATGCCTTGATCGCCAAGCCTAGCGACGCGACCCTGCAAGCCGCGCGCGCAGCCTGGTTGGCGGCGCGTCCGGCCTATCTGCAAAGTGAAGTGTTTCGCTTCGGCAACTCGGTGGTCGATGACCTCGAAGGCCAACTGAACGCTTGGCCGCTGGACGAGGGTCTGATCGACTATGTGGCCAAGGACTATCAACACGCCTTGGGTAACCCCGGCGCCAGCGCCAATATCATCGCCAATACCCAGGTGCAGCTCGGCGAAGACAAGCTCGACGCCGCCACCATCAACCCCGAACTGCTGGCCAGCCTCAATGAACTGGGTGGTTCCGAGGCCAACGTCGCCACCGGCTACCACGCCATCGAGTTTCTGCTCTGGGGCCAAGACCTGAATGGCACCAACGCCGGCGCCGGCAATCGCCCGGCCAGCGACTACGCGCAGGATGCCAGCTGCACCAACGGCCACTGCGAGCGTCGCGCCGCCTACCTGAAAGCCGCCACCGCCTTGCTGGTCAGCGACCTCGAAATAATGGTCAGCCATTGGCAGCCCAACGTCGCCAGCAACTACCGCACCAGTTTGCTGGCTGAGCCGGTGGAAAACGGCTTGCGCAAAATGTTCTTCGGCATGGGCAGCCTGTCACTCGGCGAACTCGCCGGCGAGCGCATGAAGGTTGCACTGGAAGCCAACTCCAGCGAAGACGAGCAAGATTGCTTCAGTGACAACACCCACAACTCGCACTTCTACGACGGCAAAGGCATTCGCAACGTCTACCTGGGCGAGTACAAAAAAGTCGACGGCAGCACCTTGAGCGGCCCAAGCCTTTCATCTTTGGTGGCTAAAGCCGATACTCAAGCCGATCGCAAGTTGCAGGACGACCTGAGCAACACCGAAGCCAAGCTGCAAGCCCTGGTCGACAGCGCCAAGCAGGGTCAGCATTTCGACCAACTGATTGCTACCGACAACCAAGCCGGCCAGCAAATCGTCCGCGATGCGATTACGGCATTGGTCACCCAAACCGCCGCAATCGAGCAAGCCGCCGGCAAACTGGGCATCAGCGAACTGAACCCAGAAACCGCCGACCACCAGTTCTAAGCGCAACACCCAGCCCACGGGCGCCCTCATATATGGGCCGGCGCCCGTGGGCATTTTTGGATAAATGTCCCATGCGTCACCCACCCATTAACCAACTCAGCTGCAGCCTGGCGCTGCTCCTGAGTCTGAGCGCCTGTGACCAGCCAGCACCACAGGCCGAGCCTGGCGAAGCTCTGTCGGCCGGCAGCGCCACGGTGCAACGCAGCGATCGCAACGCCTTCTCACTGCCCTCGGCCAATCTGTCGGCACTGCGCCGTCTGGATTTCAGCGTCGGCAACAGTTTCTTTCGCAACCCCTGGGTCATGGCACCGTCCACCACCACCGCCCGCGATGGCCTCGGTCCGCTGTTTAACACCAACGGCTGCCAGAACTGTCATATCAAAGACGGTCGCGGCCACCCTCCGGCAACCAATGCAGTCAGCGCCGCATCAATGCTGGTGCGGCTATCGATCCCGGCCGGCCCGGCAGATGCCGGCATTCTTGAACATCAGGGTTCGGTGCCGGAACCGGTATATGGCGGCCAGTTGCAAGACATGGCAATTCCCGGCACCGCCCCCGAGGGCAAGCTGCGCATCGACTATGACTATCAGCAACTGCAGTTTGCCGACGGCACGCCGCTTGAGTTACGCCAGCCACACCTGCAGATCAGCCAACTGGGCTACGGCCCGCTGCACCCGGCCACGCAGTTTTCCGCCCGGGTGGCGCCACCGATGATTGGCCTGGGGTTGCTCGAAGCCATCAGCGAGGCCAGCCTGCTGGCCAATGCCGACCCCGACGATAACAATGGCGACGGTATTTCCGGCCGAGCCAATCGAGTCTGGGACGATGCGCAGAGTAAAACCGTACTGGGCCGCTTCGGCTGGAAAGCCGGGCAGCCCAACCTCAATCAGCAAAACGCCCACGCCTTTGCCGGCGACATGGGCCTGACCACGACCTTGCGGCCCAGCGATGATTGCAGCACCAGCCAAACCGACTGCCGTGCGGCGCTCAATGGCGGTGCGCCCGAGGTCAGCGAGCACATCCTCGCTCAAGTATTATTTTACAGCCGCAATCTTGGCGTGCCGGCTCGGCGCCAAGTGGCAGACCCGCAAGTGCTGGCCGGCAAAGCCTTGTTCCAGCAAGCAGGCTGTAGCAGTTGTCATACGCCACGTTTTACCACCGCCGCCGATGCCGCAGAACCGGAGCTGGCGAATCAGTTGATTCGCCCTTACAGCGACCTGTTACTGCATGACATGGGCGCGGGTTTGGCTGACAATCGCCCCGAGTTTCTGGCTGACGGCCGCGAATGGCGCACCCCGCCGCTGTGGGGCATCGGCCTGACTGAAACCGTCAGCGGCCACACTCAGTTTCTGCATGACGGCCGCGCGCGCAACCTGCTCGAAGCCATTGCCTGGCACGCCGGCGAAGCCGAGGCAGCCAAGCAACAAGTTCTACAATTTGACCATCAACAACGTGCAGCCTTGCTGGCCTTTTTACAGTCTCTTTAACTCATCCACCTTTGCCCCGGAGCCGCCATGTTGCGCACACCCCTTACTGCCGCACTCTTAGCCCTGGCGCTCAGCGCCTGCAGCCCCAGCGATCCGCTGCAAAAAACCAGCAGTGCGCTGGCCAGCGGCGTGCTGCTGCCGGCTTACAACCATTGGCTGAGCGCCGACCAACAGTTGCTCGCCAGCAGCCAGGCGTTCTGCAGTGGCAGCGCCGATCTGGCCGCCACCCGCCTGGCCTGGCTGAATGCGCAAAGCGCCTGGAGCGCCCTGCAACCCTTACTGGCAGGCCCTCTGAGCGAGGGCAATCGGGCCTGGCAGGTACAATTCTGGCCGGACAAAAAAAACCTAGTGGCCCGTCAGATCGAAGCCTTGTTGCAGAGTAAAACCGCCCTCACACCGGCTGAGTTGGATAAAGCCAGCGTGGTGGTACAGGGCCTGAGCGCCAGTGAATACCTGCTGTTCGACACCGCTATCGACCTTACTCAGGCGGAGCAAAAAGCCCGCTACTGCCCGCTATTGATCGCTATCGGTACGCACCAACAAACCCTGGCCAGCGACATTCTCAGCCAATGGCAAAGCGCCGACGGCATGCTCGCGCAGTTGCAGGGCTTCCCCAACACCCGCTATGCCGACAGTAAAGAAGCCATCACCGATTTACTGCGCACCCAAGTCACCGGCCTTGAGGGCATGAAGAAGAAGCTCGGCACCCCACTGGGCCGTCAGAGCAAAGGCCAACCGCAGCCGTTTCAGGCCGAAGCCTGGCGCAGCAATGCCAGCCTGAGCAACCTCAGCGCCAGCCTGAATGCCGCCGAGCAACTCTGGTTGGGCAGCCAGGCCGACGGCTTGCGCAGCCTGCTAAGCAGCCAGCAAACCGAGCTGGCCAGCCGCATCGACAGCGCCTACCAAGACAGCCGCCAGCAGCTGGCCGCCCAGCAAAAACCGCTCAGCCAGTTGTTGGCCGATGACGCTGGCCGCCAACAACTGAACGCCCTCTATGACAGCCTGAATAGCCTGCACCGCCTGCATGAAACCGAGCTGGCCAAGGCCCTGGGGATTCAACTGGGCTTTAACGCAAACGATGGCGACTGAGGCGTAAGCGCGCATGAATCGGCGACACTTTCTTGGCCTGGCCGGGCTAAGCCTCGGCACCCTAGCGGCAGCGGCCGCCTTTAGTGGCTGGACCCTCAGCCGGCAAGGCTCGCAAACCTTGCTGCTGTCGGCCCGTAACGATGCCAACGGTCGACATTCGGCAGTTGGCTATCGGCTCGATGGCAGCCAGGTGTTCAGCACCCAGGTCAGCGAGCGTTGTCACGACGTGGTGGCCCATCCAAGTCTGCCGCTGGCTTTGTTTGTCGGGCGCCGGCCGAGCACCCAGAGCTATTTAATCGACTGCCGCGACGGGCGCCTGGTGCAAACCCTGCACTCACCCAGCAATCGGCATTTTTATGGCCACGCGGTGTTTCACCACAGTGGCGAATGGCTCTACAGCACCGAGAACGACACCAGTGACCCCGGCCGTGGCGTGCTCGGCGTTTATCGCCTGCAGGACGGCCAACTGCAGCGCCACAGCGAGCTATCCACCCACGGCATCGGCCCCCATCAACTGTTGTGGCTACCCGACGGCGAAACCTTGGTGGTGGCCAACGGCGGCATTCGTACCGAAGCCGACAGCCGCGAGGCGCTAAACCTCGACGCCATGGAGTCAAGCCTGGTGCTGATGCGCCGTGACGGCAGCTTAGTGAGCAAAGAGCAGTTGCCGGCACAACAGATGAACAGCATTCGCCATCTAGCCGGCGCGGCCGACGGCACCGTGGTCAGCGGCCAGCAGTATCAAGGTGACCCAAGCGATGCCGCCGCGCTGCTGGCGATCAAACGCCCCGGCCAACCGTTTAAAGCCTTCCCGCTCGCCGAGGGGCAACGCCAAGCCATGCAGCAATACTGCGCCAGCTTGGCGATTCACGATGAGCTACGGCTGCTGGCACTCACCGCGCCACGGGGTAATCGGCTGTTTATCTGGGACCTGGACAGCTGCGCTGCGCGCCTCGATGTGCCGTTGCCCGATTGCGCCGGCGTCGGCGCGGTGCCCGAAGGTTTTGTGGTCAGCTCTGGCACCGGGCGCTGCCGTCTGTACGACTGTAGCGGTGCACAAATTGTCGCCACGGCGCTGCAATTGCCCGCCGGGCTTTGGGATAATCATCTGCGCCTGAGCTAAAAAAATCTTAGCCTGCTCAAGTTAGCTTTTCTCAAGCCGACCTATACTCTCAACAGCCCCAGGTTCGACGCCGTAACGCGCTTGGCAGCTGACTGCATTGGCATTTATTGAGAGGCTGCGACCATGTTCCTGAAGCGTTCCCTGCGTGCGCAACTGCTGGCCCTGTTGGGCGGCAGTTTGTTGCTGATATTGCTGATTGCCCTGTCTTGTTTTAACTCGCTGTCCAACAGCCTGCAGGCCTATCAAGGCCTACTGCAAGGCCCGATAAACGCCTCGCTGCTGATCGATGAAAGCAATATCGAGTTCAAGACCCAGGTCCAGGAATGGAAAAACCTGCTGATTCGCGGCCAAACCCCTGCCGATTTTGACAAGCACTGGGGGCAATTTGAAGGCCAGGAGCGCAAGGTCCAGGAGACGCTTGGCAAACTGCTCAAAGAAGTCGATTTCGATAAGGCCATAAAAACCCAAGTCGAACGGTTACGCGCCGAGCACCAGAGCCTGGGCAATGCCTACCGCAAAGGCCGCGATGCGTTCGTGGCGGCCAGCCATGAAGCCAAAGCCGGTGATGTGGCGGTTAAAGGCATAGATCGCGCCGCGAGCGAGCAAATGACCGCACTCAGCGCCCAGTTGCACAGCCTGGCGCTCGATCAAGCAAAAACGATTAATGCCAATGCCGACAGCACTATTTTGTACGGCACCTTGATCATGCTGATATCGGTGGCGGCCATCAGCTTGGTTAGCCTCAGTCTGCTCAACACCGTCTTGCTGGCGCCGATCAACCGTCTGCTCGGGCATATTGAGCAACTCAGCCAGGGCAAAATCGGCCAGCGTCAGCAGAACCGTCGCGAGGACGAAATAGGCCGACTGACCGATGCCGCCAACCTATTACGCGACTTCCTTGCCGATGCCAGCCGCGAACTGCAGCACAGCACCCAAGAGCTGGACAGCGCCAGCGGCAACCTCAACGACATCTCAACCCTGATGACCCACGGTGTGCGTGAGCAGTTCAACCGCACCGATCAAGTCGCCACGGCCATGCAAGAAATGTCCGCCACCGCCCAAGAAGTTGCCCGTCACGCGGTAGAGGCGGCGCACGCCGCCGATGATGCCGACAGCTCGGCGCGCCAGAGCGATGGCGTGATGCAATCGACCATCCTCACCATTACCAGCATTCGCACCGAAATCGCCAACACCGCTGAGGTGATTCGCACCCTCGAGGCCGACAGCGGGCGCATCGGCAAAGTACTGGAAGTGATTCGTGGGATTGCCGAACAAACCAACCTGCTGGCACTCAACGCCGCGATTGAAGCGGCGCGCGCCGGTGATGCCGGCCGTGGTTTCGCCGTGGTGGCCGATGAAGTGCGTAACCTGGCGAAGAAAACCGCCGACTCAACTGCTGAGATCAATCAAATCATCAGCACCGTACAAACCGGCGCCGTAAATGCCGTGAAGGCCATTGAAAGTGGCCAGCACCGCAGTGAAGAAGGCGTCGAGCAAGTCACCCAGGCCGGCGCCATGCTGCAACGCATCACCGGTGCCGTGGAGGCGATTCGCGACATGAACCGCCAGATCGCCACCGCCGCCGAGGAACAAACCGCAGTGGCTGAGGATATTTCACAAAACCTCACCGAAATTACCGCCATCGCCAACTCCAACCAAGAAAACGTCGAGCGCACATTGGCGGCCAGTAACGGCCTGGCCGAGCTGTCCAGTGAGCTGGGCAAGGTTAGCCGGCGCCTGCAAGCCTGATCAGCGCAGCACCCGCCACAGCACTCGCCGCCCTCCTCTGGGCGGCGAGTTGTTTATGGGACAAGCAACGCCCAACTGCAGCCATTAAATCGACAAACAAGACAGTTTGTTGCATAAACACGCCGCCGTAATCTTTTGCAAAGCTGCCCTTTTGACTCGCCAACGCCCCAGCGCTAAGGTGCCAGACTGCCTCATACCCCAAGCCAAGGATCTGGAATATGTTGCGCCGTCGCCTGCTAACCATGCTGAGCGTGGTCACCCTTGTGGTACTCGCCCTCGCCGCTGCCAAATTTGTCTCTATCTATCAGCAAATTCAGCAATTCTCCGCCCCTCGCCCGCCCATCGCGGTGAGCGCCACTACCGCCAGCGAACAACTGTGGCAAAGCCGCTTGCCGGCCATCGACAGCCTGAAGGCTTTTCAGGGTGTCGACTTAACCGTCGAAGCCGCCGGCACAGTGAAGGAGCTGGAGTTTCGCTCAGGCGAAAAAGTCAGCCTCAATCAACCACTGCTGCAGTTAGACAGTGCGGTGGAGCAAGCCAGCCTGGCCACCGAACAAGCCGAACTGGCATTGGCGAAAGTTGAGCATGAGCGCGGCAAAAACCTGCTGGCGCGCCAGGCGCTGTCCAAGAGCGAATACGACCGTTTAAGTGCCGAGCTGCAGAAATCCATCACCCGCGTGGCCCAGCTGAACGCCTTGTTGGAGCGCAAGCGCATCATCGCGCCGTTCGCCGGCACCATCGGTATTCGTCAGGTCGATGTCGGCGACTTCGTCACATCAGGCACCACTGTGGCGACCCTGCAGGATCTGTCGAAGCTGTTTGTCGACTTCTACCTGCCCGAGCAAAACGTGCCGCAATTGGCGCTGGGCCAACAGGTAAGGATCAGCGTGGCGGCCTATCCCGGCGAGGTGTTTATTGGCGAGATCACCGCCATCAACCCCAAAGTCGAGGTCAGCACGCGCAACTTGCAAGTGCGCGCGCTGCTCGCCAACCCTGACGCCAAGTTACTGCCCGGCATGTTTGCCAACCTGCAAGTGTTGCTCGCCAGCCAAGCCAAGCAGGTGGTGGTGCCAGAAACCGCCATCACCTTCACCCTCTACGGCAACAGCCTGTATGTGGTTGGGCCAAAAGAGCAGCCGGCCGCCAGCAACCCCTGCACCTCAACCGCCGGGCAACTGCTCTGCTGGCTGGGTTTAGCCAAAGCCCCAGAGGCGGTAGAGCCGCAACAATCTTTGGTGGTTGAGCGGCGTTTTGTCAGCACCGGCGAGCGCCGCGATGGGCTGGTGATCATCAGCAAAGGCTTGCGCGCCGGCGAGCAAATCGTCACCGCTGGCCAGCTCAAGCTCGATAACGGCGCCAGTGTCAGCCTGGTTGCAGACCAGGCCACGGCGCCAGCCTCCGCTAGCCCGTCTGCCGCCAACTGATTAGGCGCCTGCGCCAAGGAACTCTTTGCATGGCTTTTACCGACCCCTTTATCCGTCGCCCGGTATTGGCGACCGTGGTCAGCTTGCTGATCATCCTGCTGGGCTTTCAAGCCTTCAGCAAACTGACCATCCGCCAATACCCGCAGATGGAAAACGCCCTGATCACGGTCACCACTGCCTACCCCGGCGCCAATGCCGAGACCATTCAGGGCTATATCACCCAGCCGCTGCAGCAGAGCCTGGCCAGCGCCGAAGGCATCGATTACATGACCTCGGTGAGCCGGCAGAACGTCTCGATCGTCTCGATCTATGCGCGTATCGGCGCCGACAGCGACCGCATGTTCACCGAGCTACTGGCCAAAGCCAGCGAGGTTAAAAACCAGCTGCCGCCGAATGCCGAAGACCCGGTACTGAGCAAAGAGGCCGCCGACTCCTCGGCATTGATGTACTTAAGTTTTTACAGCGATGAGCTGAGCAACCCGCAGATTACCGACTACCTCTCAAGGGTCATTCAACCCAAGCTGGCCACGCTGCCAGGCATGGCCGAGGCGGAAATTCTCGGCAATCAGGTGTTTGCCATGCGCCTGTGGCTCGACCCGGTCAAGCTCGCCGCCTTTGGCCTGACCGCCGATGACGTCAGCACGGCGGTGCGCAAATACAACTTCCTCGCAGCCGCTGGCGAGGTGAAAGGCCAATATGTGGTCACCAGCATCAATGCCGAAACCGAGCTGAAATCCACCGAAGCCTTTGCTGCCATTCCACTAAAAACCCTCGGCGACCGCCGGGTCTTGATCAGCGATGTGGCACGGGTGGAGATGGGCGCGGAAAACTACGATTCGATCAGCTCGTTCGACGGCACCCCCTCGGTGTATATCGGCATCAAGGCCACGCCCAGCGCCAACCCGCTGGATGTGATCAAAGAAGTGCGCAAGGTGCTGCCGCAACTGGCTGCGCAATTACCGCCCAACCTGAAGGTGTCGATTGCCTACGACGCCACCCAATTTATCCAGGCCTCGATTGATGAGGTGATCAAGACCCTGTTTGAAGCCGTGTTGATCGTCATCGTGGTGGTGTTCCTATTTTTGGGCGCCTTGCGCTCGGTGCTGATCCCGGTGATCACCATCCCGCTGTCGATGATCGGCGTGCTGTTTTTTATGCAGCTGATGGGCTACTCGATCAACCTGCTGACCCTGTTGGCCATGGTGCTGGCGATCGGGCTGGTGGTCGACGATGCGATCGTGGTGGTGGAGAACATTCACCGGCATATCGAGCAGGGCAAAACCCCGCTGGATGCCGCCATCGAAGGTGCCCGCGAGATCGCTGTGCCGGTGGTGACCATGACCGTGACCCTGGCCGCGGTGTATGCACCCATTGGCTTTCTTGAAGGCCTGACCGGCGCGCTGTTCAAGGAATTTGCTCTGACGTTGGCCGGCGCCGTGGTGATCTCCGGCATAGTTGCCCTGACTCTGTCACCGATGATGTGTTCACTGCTGCTGCGCCATGAGGAAAATCCCTCGGGCTTTGCCCATCGCCTCGACCAGCTGTTTGAGCGACTCAAACAACGCTACCAACGCGCCCTGCACACCACCCTGGATACCCGGCCGGTGGTGCTGACCTTTGCCGCCCTCGTGCTGTGCCTGATTCCGCTGCTGCTGATGTTTACCGAAAGCGAACTGGCCCCGGATGAGGATCAAGGCATAGTGTTTCTGATGGCCACCGCGCCACAGCCGACCAACCTTAATTACCTGAATGCCTATACCGAGCAGTTTGTAAAAATCTTCAAGGAGTTCCCGGAGTACTACTCATCCTTCCAAATAAACGGGATCAACGGCGTGCAGTCCGGCATTGGCGGCTTCCTGCTCAAGCCCTGGGATGAACGCCAGCGCACGCAGATGGAGATTCTGCCCGAGGTCCAGGCACGCCTCGCACAGATTCCGGGCCTGCAGATTTTCGGCTTCAACCTGCCGGCCCTGCCGGGTACCGGCGAAGGCCTGCCGTTTCAGTTTGTGATCAATACGCCGAACGATTACGAGTCGCTGCTACAAGTCACCGAGCGGATCAAAAAGCGCGTCCAGGAATCTGGCAAGTTTGCCTTTTTGGATGTTGACCTGGCGTTCGACAAGCCCGAAGTGGTGGTTGAAATCGACCGCGAAAAAGCCGCGCAGATGGACGTGTCCATGGAAGATCTCGGCAGCACCTTGGCCACCTTGCTCGGTGAGGGCGAGATCAACAGGTTCACCATTGATGGGCGCAGCTACAAGGTGATTGCCCAGGTCGAGCGCGCTTACCGCGACAATCCCGAGTGGCTCAACAGCTATTACGTTAAAAATGGCGACGACCAGATGCTGCCGCTGTCGACCCTGATCAAGGTGCATGACCGCGCGCGACCGACCCAGCTGAACCAATTTCAGCAGCTTAACTCGGCCATTATCCAGGGCTTCCCAACTGTCAGCATGGGCGACGCCATCGACACCGTGCGGCGGATTGCCGAGGAAGAAGCACCGCCCGGCTATGCCTTCGACTACGCCGGCGCCTCGCGGCAATACGTGCAAGAAGGCAGCGCGCTGTACCTGACCTTCGCCCTGGCCCTAGCCTTGATCTTCTTGGTGCTGGCCGCGCAGTTTGAGAGTTTCCGTGACCCGCTGGTGATTCTGGTGACGGTACCGCTGTCGATCTGCGGCGCATTGATTCCATTGTTCCTAGGCTTCTCCAGCATGAACATCTACACCCAGGTCGGGCTAGTGACGCTGATTGGTTTGATTACCAAACACGGCATCCTGATCGTCGAGTTCGCCAATCAGTTGCGCCGCGAGAAAGGCCTGGCACCCCGCGAGGCGGTTGAGGAAGCCGCCGCGATCCGCTTGCGGCCGGTACTGATGACCACCGCCGCCATGGTGTTTGGCATGCTGCCGCTGATTCTGGCCAGCGGCGCCGGCGCGGTCAGCCGCTTCGACATAGGTTTAGTGATAGCCACCGGCATGTCGGTGGGCACCCTCTTCACCCTGTTCGTACTGCCGTGCGTTTACAGCCTGCTGGCCAAGCCAGACCCAGTCCCAGAAACAGCGCCAGCCCATAGCTAAGGCAAAAACCGCCGGACATAAAAAAGCCCCGCATTCGGGGCTTTTTTATGTGTTGGATAACTCAAGACTTGAGCGCTTGCGACAAGCTAAACATCACCAATAACAGGTCGTGATCCGGTCGCGCGGGCGCCTGCATTTTACTGCGGGCATTGGCCGGCATGCGGCAGTGACTCTGTGGACTCAAGCCACTGAGCACCTGTGGCGCAGGCTCGGCCCACGCCGTCAGCGCCATAACACTGGTGCTGAGCGCCGCGATCAGAAACAAACCTCTAGCGATTTCTAGCTTCACGATCACATCCCCTTGAAAGAGCTGCCAAATGTGGTTTCGTAACCATAGATGAAAGCCTGCCACTGGGTCGTGTTCCACGATGAATGGCGCTTGAGCTGTTTGATGTCATGTTGTGCGGCACTTATGGCCCGCCACCGCTGTCGGCTTTTTTCCAGATCCAACAAGGCGATTTCAACTTTCTCGCCCAGCACCCGAACGAACACATGCTTCATGCGCAAGCAACCGTGCTGCCAACGCCCAACGTTATAGCGCGCCAAACAAGCGCCCAGCTCCTGCAAAATCTGCAGATGCACAGCCTCACCCCACGCCAATTGATCGCCTCGGGCGTAGCAATCTTCCAAACTGCTGAAGCCTTCCAAACCTTCAGTCACCAACAAGGCCTGCCAAACACCACCGACCTTGCGGCAGTCGGCATACACCAAGGCCGGCGCACCGACATTCAGGGCCGCGCAGGCTTGTAACGCCTCGCGTTCGCGCATCGCGGTGGGGTAGCCGAGTGGGTGACGGAGTGAGCGATAAATATGCCCAACTTGCTGCTTGCGATACAGCATCTTACCGGCGGAGCTGATGACCCGTTTGACGCCACTTTCGCCGCCACGCCGCACATTGGGCTCCTCCACCCATTCACCGGGGAGCGCCAACCATTGATCAAAAGCTTCAGTGTTAGGCAGTTTCAGTAAGGCATTGACGTCAGCAGGCATCGATTGGCTCCGAAGTTTAAGCTTTACGCAAAATATAAATACGCCACATGGCATAAAGCGGAATGAAGTCTAAGTGTTCCTGCACGGTAAATCCCGCTTCGCGAAACTCAGCTTCAATGGTTTTAGCCGGAATCACGAAGCGGTTCTGATAACGGCTACCATCGGCCGCCATGTCCAAACGCTTGCGACCGCGAGCCTTTTTCCAGGCCTTGTAGTTGCCATCGACCCATAAGGAAAGAATCACGCTGTCTCGACTGACCCGATGAAACTCTCGCAGCATGCGCAAGCGATCCTCTGGCTGACCGATGTGATGCAGCAAGCGCATGCTGAATACGCTATCGACGGCGTTATCCGGCAAATCAATCGCAAAGGCCGAAGTTTGCATAGGTTTTACCCGCGCCACCACGTCACGCGGCTGGCCCTGACACGCCACGGCAACCATGTCTGCGGAGTTATCCGCGCCGATGATGCTGCGATTGGGCTGCTCGGCCAACATCGGCCAGAACCGCCCGGCACCACAGGGCAAATCCAGCACCTGCTGAGGCTCACCAGCCAACTTCAGCGCCTGCCGGGCAATTTGCACCTCGCGCCAAGTGGACAGTCGCCGCGTCAAGCCAGTGCTGTGTTTGCGTAAATAGCGCTCGGCATGTTCACGGGTCCTGAATTCATAGAATAAGTGCAACGCTTGAAACGATAGGCAGAGGGCCAGCCACCGGTAGAATCCAGGCTC
>JAIERD010000524.1 GCA_019747155.1 Pseudomonadaceae bacterium | reverse complement strand
GATCAGCTCCAGCCTGGCGCAACGCCAGGCCTGGTTGAGCAAGGCCGGCGCCCTGGCAACGAGTCTCTAAGTCACGTATTAGGCAAGTCGCGTGTTGGCCTTTGGCTGCTGAACGGTTAAGCGGCAGCTTGTTGCACCGCCGTGGCAATAAATCGTTACGCAGCCGGCGCCCGCAGCGGTGGCGCAGGGCTGTCGCCCTAGGCTTGTAAGCTAAAACTGCCATTTCTTGGAGTTGCCACCGTCGGTCTTGACCGCCCCGGCCCTTGTTGCGCGGCCACTGCTCGGCTGTGATGAAGCCATAGCGGACTTGGCGCTCGGCATCGGCTTGGGCTCAACAGCAGGGGGCAGGATGAACACTATGACGGCAATCGACTCGCACAATCCCATCGGCACCGACGGATTTGAATTCGTCGAATACACCGCGCCAACCCCGGCCGGCATTGAGCAGTTGCGTCAATTGTTTCGGGCCATGGGTTTTACCGAAACGGCCAAACACCGTTCCAAGGAAGTGTTTTTATTCCAGCAAAACGACATCAACTTCGTGCTCAACGGCAGCCCCACCGGGCATGTGCGGGCGTTCGCCGAGCAGCACGGACCGAGTGCCTGCGCCATGGCGTTTCGGGTCGAGAATGCGGCCAAGGCTGCGGCCTATGTGGCGGCCCACGGCGGCAATCTGGTCGGCAGCCACGCCAACTTTGGCGAGCTGAATATCCCCTGCGTCGAGGGCATCGGCGGCTCCTTGCTCTACCTGGTCGACCGTTACCCCCACGACGGCAGCGACAACAGCATCTACGACGTGGACTTTGACTACATTCCCGGCCGCACGCCGCAGGATCATGCCGTGGGCCTGCTGGAGCTGGATCACCTGACTCACAACGTCAATCGTGGGCAGATGGATGTCTGGTCGGGCTTTTATGCGCGCATCGCCAACTTTCGCGAGATTCGCTATTTCGACATCGAGGGCAAACTCAGCGGCCTGCTGTCGCGGGCCATGACCGCGCCCTGCGGCAAGATCCGCATTCCGATCAACGAGTCGGCGGACGATAAGTCGCAGATCGAAGAATTTATCCGCGATTACCACGGTGAAGGCATTCAGCACATCGCCCTTAGTAGCGAGGATATCTACGCCAGCGTGCGCCAGTTGCGCGCCAACGGCGTGGTCTTTCTGAGTACCCCGGACAGCTATTACACCAAGCTCGATAGCCGCGTCGCCGGCCATGGCGAACCCACCGAGGCGTTGCGCGAGCTGGGGATTTTGCTCGACGGCGCGCCGGCCGATGACGGCATCTTGCTACAGATTTTCACTAAGACGGTGATCGGTCCGATCTTCTTCGAGATCATCCAGCGCAAAGGCAATCAAGGCTTTGGTGAGGGTAATTTCAAGGCTTTGTTCGAGTCGATCGAGGAAGACCAGATCCAGCGCGGCGTGCTTAAGGCGCAGTGATCGGGAACGTAGGGTGGGCTGAAGCCCACCCTACGAAGAAACGCCGAATCGAGGAGGGCGCGGTTATGAGCAGCAATTGGATCAATTTCCCCCTGCGTGAAGGCGACTGTTCGCGCCAGGCTCATTGCGATCTCCCGGCAGGTACCTATGAGCGGGAGATGGGCCGCGAGGTTTTTTTTGGCCCGGCCACCCATCTGCACCATAAGCATCCACCGACCGCCTGGATCGACTGGGAAGGGCCGCTGCGCCCGCATGCCTTCAACTTCAATACGATTGCCAGTGAGCGCGATTGTCCGCTGCTGGCCCCCGTCACGCTGCACAACAGCGACCTGCAACTGCGGGTGTGGAGGACCCACGGCGCAATGCGTCACTTGGTACGCAACAGCGACGGTGATGATCTGTTGTTCGTGCATGAAGGCGCCGGGGATTTGTATTGCGACTTTGGCCACCTGTCGTTTCGCGATGGCGATTACCTGCTGGTGCCGCGCGGTACCGCCTGGCGTATCGAGACCACAGAGCCGTGCTTTATCTTGCTGATCGAAAGCACCGATGGCGCCTATCAATTGCCGGACAGAGGTCTGGTCGGCCCCCATGCGCTGTTCGATCCGGCGGTGCTTGAGCACCCGCATCTGAACGAGGCGTTTAAGGCCCAGCAGGACGAGAACACCTGGCAGATCCGCATCAAACGACATAACCAGCTCAGCACCGTCACCTATCCGTTCAATCCGCTGGACGCGGTCGGCTGGCATGGTGACAACACGGTGCTGCGCCTTAATTGGCGCGATATTCGCCCGCTGATGAGCCATCGCTACCACCTGCCGCCCTCAGCCCACAGCACCTTTATGGCCAAGAATTTCGTCATCAGCACCTTTTGCCCGCGCCCGGTGGAGAGCGATCCGGGGGCGTTGAAAGTGCCGTTTTTTCACAGTAACGATGATTACGACGAGGCGATTTTCTACCACAGCGGCAACTTCTTTAGCCGCGACAATATCGAGCCCGGAATGGTCACCCTGCACCCCAGCGGCTTCCCCCACGGCCCGCACCCCAAGGCGTTGGCGAAGAGCCAGGACGATCCGGCCAGCTTCGTCGATGAGGTGGCGCTGATGATCGATAGCCGCCGCGCCCTGGAGATCGGCGCGGCCGCCGCGTTGGTGGATGTACCTGAATACGTCAACTCCTGGCGGGTGCCGGGGAAAGACGGTTGAACAACCACCTGTAGGAGCCAGCAAGCTGGCGATGCTCTTGCGGCCGATCCCGCAATCGCCAGCAAGCTGGCTCCTACCTAAGCGTGCTGACTTACGGAAATTTATTTATGAAACTCGCATCTCTAAATCAAGGCCGTGACGGTGTATTGCTGGTGGTGTCGCGCGACCTGCGCCACGCCGTGGCGGTGCCCGGTATCGCCGCTACTTTGCAGGCCGCCCTGGATGACTGGGCCAATCTGCAGGCGCCGTTGCAAGCGGTCTATCAGCGGCTAAATGCGGGCCTTGTGGCCGAAGCGTTTGCCTTCGAGCAGAGCGCCTGTGCCAGCCCGTTGCCGCGCGCCTATCACTGGGCCGATGGCAGTGCTTACGTCAATCATATCGAGCTGGTGCGCAAGGCCCGTGGCGCCGAGATGCCGGAATCTTTTTGGACTGAGCCGCTGATCTATCAAGGTGGTGGCGACAGCTTTAGCCCGCCGTACGGGCCGATTTTGGCCGCCGATGAGGCTTGGGGCATCGACTTGGAAGCGGAGGTAGCGGTGATCACCGACGACGTGCCGATGGGCGTTTCGCCGAGCGCCGCCGCCGCGCATATCCAGCTGCTGCTGCTGGTCAATGACGTGTCGCTGCGCCATTTAATCCCGGCAGAACTGGCCAAGGGCTTTGGCTTTTACCAGAGCAAACCGTCGTCGAGTTTCTCTCCGGTGGCGGTCACCCCCGACGAGCTGGGTGCCAGCTGGGCGGACGGCAAAGTGCATCTGCCACTGGTGTCGCAGATCAATGGCCGGTTGTTTGGTCAGCCGAATGCAGGGGTCGATATGACCTTCAATTTTCCGACCCTGCTGGCCCACGCCGCCAAGACCCGGCTGCTGGGCGCTGGCAGCATCATCGGCTCGGGCACCGTGTCGAACTACGACCGCAGCGCCGGCTCCAGCTGCCTGGCCGAAACGCGGATGTTGGAAACCATCGAGCACGGCAAGGCGACCACGCCGTTCCTCAAGTTCGGTGATCGGGTGCGCATCGAGATGTTCGATGCCGAGGGGAGCAGCATCTTCGGCGCCATAGATCAGGTGGTGGAGCGCTATGAGGGGTAAGCGGCAGGGAATGAGCTGCAAGTTGCAAGCTGCAAGAGGAAAGCCCGCTCTGAGCTTGCGGCTTGAAGCTGAGGGCTTAGCCCGATGCTGACTCTCTATTCCTACTGGCGCTCCAGCGCCGCCTACCGGGTGCGCATCGCGCTGAACCTCAAGGGCCTGAGCTATCGGCAGGTGCCGGTGCATTTGCTTAAAGACGGTGGTCAGCAGCATTCACCCGACTATCTGGCGCTCAATCCCCAGGGCTTGCTGCCGCTGTTGGTGGATGGCCAGAGCAAAATTGCCCAGTCCTTGGCGATTCTCGAATACCTGGACGAGGTATTCCCGCAGCCGGCCCTGTTACCGAGCGAGCCGGCCCTGCGCGCCCAAGTACGGGCGCTGGCGCTGCATATCGCCTGCGACATTCACCCGTTGAACAACCTGCGGGTGCTGCAGTATTTGTCGGCCGAACTGGGGGTGAGCGAGACGGCGAAAGATGCCTGGCTCCGGCATTGGCTGGAGCTTGGTTTGGCGGCGGTGGAGCAGGGGTTTGCGGCGTTCGATGGGCAGCTGTCGCTGGGTGAGCGGCCGGGTTATCTGGAGGCCTGCTTGATCCCGCAGGTCTACAACGCCCGGCGGTTTAATTGTGAGCTGCAGGCCTACCCGCGCATCCTCGACCTCTGCGCCCGCTGCGAGACTTTGGCCGCCTTCAAACAGGCCGCCCCCGAGCAGCAAGCAGACGCGCCGTAGGAGGGGCTTTAGCCGCGAATTTCGCCATCGCAGAACGTCGCGACCAGATTAGTAGGGTGGGCTTCAGCCCACCCTACGTGAAACCGCATCGCGCTTTTTACTTACGCCCCTCTGCGCTGGCCGCCAGCTGGTCGGTGCGGGCTGCCATGATGAAGTCGTTGCGGTGCAGGCCCTGGATCGAGTGGCTCCACCAGGTCACTGTGACTTTGCCCCATTCGGTCAGCAGAGCCGGGTGATGGCCTTCGGCTTCGGCGAGTGCGCCGACGCTGTTGGTAAAGGCCAGCGCCTGTTTGAAGTTCTTGAGTTGGAAGAGTCTTTCCAGCTGCATCACGCCCGCGCGGGTTTCGATATTCCAGTCGGCAATTTGCCCCATCAGCTCGGGCAATTCGCCCTCGCTGACCTGGGGCGCGCCGGCTTGACAGGCTTCGCAGTGGGCTTGGCTCAGGGGTAAGGTCATGGGGTTCTCCTGGGTGATGGGTTTAGGCCGCTTTCGGCGGAAATTTGGCTGGGTGCAGACCCAGTTGCATGGCTTTGGGAATCAGCGCCAGCAGGTCTTCATGGGCCAGCTCGAACAGTCGTTTCAGCTCGGGCAGCACAAAATACAACGGCTGCAGTATGTCGATGCGATAGGGCGTGCGCATCGCCTCAATCGGGTCGAAGGGCAGATGCTCAGGCGCCGCCGATAAACAATAGAGGCTTTCCTTCTGTGACGAGAGGATGCCGCCGCCATAAATTCTGCGCCCTTGGGGCGTGTCGACCAGGCCGAACTCGATGGTCATCCAGTAAAGCCGGGCGAGGTAGACGCGCTGCTCTTTGCTGGCCTGCAGGCCGAGCTTGCCATAGGCCTGGGTGAACTCGGCGAACCAGGGGTTGGTCAGCAGCGGGCAGTGGCCGAAAATCTCGTGGAAAATATCCGGCTCTTGCAGGTAATCGAGCTCCTCGGGCGTGCGAATAAAAGTCGCCACCGGGAAGCGCTTGCTGGCCAGTAGCTCGAAAAACGTCTGGAACGGAATCAGCGCCGGTACCCGCGCCACTTGCCAGCCGGTGGTGACGTCCAGCACCCGGTTGATTTCGGCCAGTTGCGGAATGCGCTCATGGGGCAGGCCGAGCTGCTCGATACCGTCCAGATACTCCTGACAGGCGCGACCTTCAATCAGCTGCAGCTGACGGCTGATCAGCTGGTGCCAAACCTGATGCTCGCTGTCCGGGTAGTCGATAAAACCTTGCGCGTCTGGCTGGCGGGCCACGTATTGGCTGCTCATGGCGACTCCTGCTGGCAATTAATGCGGGTTGCTCCGTGCCCTAGCAATAGCGCAGAGCGTTGCCCAGCGCAGCCCTTTGGCAGTGTGTGCAGGTCGTTCAGTCTTGGTATTTCGTAACGATATGCTTACGTTGATTGTCAATCGGCAGAATTACGCCATGCTGGAGAGGCTGGCTGGAAGGTTTTCTTGACGAAAATTTGCCGCAGATGAGTGATTTATGGCTATGTGCCCTTATGCGTTGAGCGCAAGACGTAGGGTGGGCTTCAGCCCACCGAGGCCCTTCTCCAGTGCTGGTGGGCTAAAGCCCACCCTACAAACAGGGCGCTCAACAGGTAACTGGCCCATCGCCTAATCAATCCCCATATAACCCACCATCCGTACCCACAGGGTCTTTGCAATGAGAATCAAAGTTCACTGCCAGAACCGCGTCGGCATCCTGCGCGATATCCTCAATCTGCTGGTGGAGTACGGCGTCAATGTGGCCCGTGGCGAGGTGGGGGGCGAGCAGGGCAATGCCATCTATCTGCATTGCCCGAACCTGATCAATCTGCAGTTCCAGTCGTTGCGCGCCCAGTTCGAGGCGCTGCCTGGGGTGTTCGGGGTCAAGCGGGTCGGCCTGATGCCCAGCGAGCGTCGTCATCTGGAGTTGAATGCCTTGCTCGGCGCGCTGGAGTTTCCGGTGCTGTCGATCGATATGGGCGGTGCGATAGTCGCGGCCAATCGTGCGGCGGCGCAGTTGTTGGGCGTGCGAGTCGATGAGGTGCCGGGGCTGGCGTTGGCGCAGTACGTCGAAGACTTCGATTTACCGGCACTGGTGCGCGCCAACCCGTCGCGGATCAATGGCCTGCGGGTCAAGGTCAAGGGCGATGTGTTTCTGGCCGATATCGCCCCGCTGCAAACCGCCCACGATGACAGTGAAGCCTTGGCCGGCGCGGTCTTGACCCTGCATCGTGCCGACCGCGTCGGCGAGCGGATTTATCAGGTACGCAAGCAGGAATTGCGCGGTTTCGACAGCATCTTTCAAAGCTCGAAAGTCATGGCGGCGGTGGTCCGCGAGGCGCGACGGATGGCGCCGCTGGATGCGCCTTTGCTGATCGAGGGCGAAACCGGCACCGGCAAGGAGTTGCTGGCGCGCGCCTGCCATCTGGCCAGCCCGCGTGGCCAAGCACCCTTTATGGCACTCAACTGCGCCGGAATGCCGGAGTCGATGGCCGAGACCGAGTTGTTTGGCTACGGCCCCGGCGCTTTTGCCGGGGCGCGGCCGGAGGGCAAGCTTGGCTTGCTGGAGTTGACCGCCGGTGGCGTGCTGTTTCTCGATGGGGTCGGCGAGATGAGCCCACGGATGCAGGCCAAGCTGCTGCGCTTCTTGCAAGACGGTGGCTTTCGCCGGGTCGGCAGCGACGAGGAGGTGTACCTGGATGTGCGGGTGATCTGCGCCACCCAGGTGGATCTCTCGGCGTTGTGCGCCAAGGGCGAGTTCCGTCAGGATTTGTATCACCGCCTGAATGTGCTCAGCCTGCATATCCCGCCGCTGCGCGAATGCCTGGATGGGCTGGCACCGCTGGCGGCGCACTTTCTCGATCAGGCCAGCCGGCAGATCGGCTGCCCGTTGCCGACGCTATCCACAGCGGCCTTCGAGCGGCTGCAGCACTACCATTGGCCGGGCAATGTGCGGCAGCTGGAAAACGTGTTGTTTCAGGCCGTCTCACTGTGCGAAGCCGGCACGATCAAAGCCGAACATATCCGCCTGCCAGACTATGGCGCGCCGCAGCCGCTGGGAGATTTCTCCCTGGAAGGCGGGCTGGAGGCAATTCTGGCGCGCTTCGAAAAAGCCGTGCTGGAGCGCCTCTACGGTCAACACCCGAGCAGTCGGCAACTGGCCAAGCGGCTCGGCGTATCGCACACCACCATCGCCAATAAACTGCGTCAGCATGGCCTGGGCAAAGAGACGGCAGCGGAGTAAAAACTTCAACGCCGCATAGCCGAGCGCAGTAATTTTTCAACGGTCTGCCGATTCAGTTTCAATTAAGCCAGCTGGGTTACTTTGGTCCTCGTTGAAAGCCAATCACCCCAGGAGATACACCATGAACGCATTGACCAAACTGTTTACCGTTGCCGCCCTCAGCGCCGTTGCCGGTCTGGCCCAAGCTCGCGATTTAGGTGTCGATGAGACGCAGAAGCTGGTCGCTGCCGGTACTATTCAATCGGTAGAAAAACTCAACGCAGCGGCGATTGCCAAGCACCCAGGCGCGACCATTGAAGAGACTGACCTTGAGCAGGAAAACGGCCAGTACATCTATGAAGTCGACTTGCGCGACGCCCAAGGCCTGCAGTGGGACCTGGAGCTGGACGCTACTAACGGCAAAGTGCTTAAGGATCATCAAGATACCTAATGAAAGGCTCAGCCCTATATCGCGCCATACTGATCACGGCTGTGGCTGCTCTGCTGCTTAGCGGCAGGGCGCAGGCCCGCGATCTGGATCAGGATGAGGCCCTGCGCTTGCGTCAGGCCGGGGTCATTCTGGCGCTTGAACAGCTGATGCAACCGGCCCTGGGGCGTTACCCCGGGGCAACGTTGTTGGAGGCGGAACTGGAGGAGACCCAGTCGGCCGGGCCGGCAGGCCGCTATATCTATGACATTGAGCTGCTGACCAGCACCGGCGTGGTCCGCGAGCTGGAGTTGGATGCCCGCGATGGGCGGATTTTGCAGGATGAGGAAGACGACTGATGCGCCTGTTGCTGGTGGAAGACCACGTGCCCCTGGCCGACGAGTTACTGGTCGGCCTCACGCGTCAGGGCTATGCCGTGGACTGGTTGGCCGATGGCCGCGACGCGCTCCAACAGGGTGCCAGTGAACCCTATGACCTGATCATTCTGGACCTTGGCCTGCCTGGTAAATCGGGGCTTGAGGTGCTGCGCGAGTGGCGCGCCGGCGGGCTGGTCACGCCGGTCTTGGTGTTGACCGCGCGCAGTTCCTGGGCGGAGCGGATCGAGGGGCTGAAAACCGGCGCCGATGATTATCTGGCCAAACCCTTTCACCCAGAGGAGTTGCAGCTGCGCATTCAGGCGCTGCTGCGCCGCGCCCATGGGCTGGCCAATCAGCCGCAATTGCAGGTGGCCGGTTGGCAGCTGGATGAGCGCCGCCAGTGCGTCAGCCGCAACGGTGTCGAGGTCGAGCTGACTGCCGCCGAGTTCGCGCTGCTGCGTTATTTCATGCTGCACCCGCAGCAATTGCTGTCGAAAACCCAGCTGGCCGAGCACCTCTATGACGGTGAAACCGAGCGCGATTCCAATGTGCTGGAGGTGCACGTCAACCGTCTGCGCGGCAAGCTCGGGCGGGAGGTGATCGAAACCCGTCGCGGTCAGGGTTACCGCTTTACCGGCGCCCCCGCATGAGGTCGATCCAGCGGCGTTTGAGCCTGGGTTTGCTGACGGTGTTGCTGGTGGTTGGCCTGCTGTTGGCGCAAACCAGCCTGTGGCTGTTTGATCTGGGCCTGCGCAGTTACTTGGAAATCGGCTTGCGCAATCAGGCTGAGACCTTGTTGAGTTCGCTGGTGCGTGGCCCAGAGGGCGTGCAGTTGGATCAGCAACGCCTGGCGCCGAGTTATCAGCGGCCGCTGTCCGGCAGTTATTTTCGCATCGAGGCGGGCACTCAGCTGTGGCGCTCCCGTTCGCTATGGGATCGCGAGCTGCTGGGCGGCGCCGCGCCTGGGCTGCAGGCGGAGCTGGGCGATGGCCCTCAGGG
This sequence comes from Pseudomonadaceae bacterium, assembly GCA_019747155.1. Classification (GTDB taxonomy): domain Bacteria; phylum Pseudomonadota; class Gammaproteobacteria; order Pseudomonadales; family Pseudomonadaceae; genus Aquipseudomonas. The sequence goes on along the minus strand of JAIERD010000524.1, from coordinate 3,632 downwards.
CCAGTTATTGCTGGTCTACCGCGCCGATTACCGGCGTTTCGGCCAGCCCTTGTCGATCACCGTGGCGAAGGACTACAGCCCGGTGCTGGCCAGCTTTAGGCGCTTGCAATACCTGGGACTGGCGCTGGGCTTGGGGGCTTTGCTGCTGATTTTTCTGCTGCAGCGCTTGACCATCCGCCGCGCCTTGCGCCCGCTGGAGCAGGCCCGCCAGCAATTGCTGCAGTTGCAGCAAGGCCAGCGCGGTCAGCTCGATACCCAGGTGCCGCAGGAGCTGGAGCCGCTGGTGGGGCAAATCAATCACCTGCTGGCGCATACCGCCGAGAGCCTGACGCGCTCGCGGCATGCCCTGGGCAATCTGGGCCATGCGCTGAAAACCCCGCTGGCGGTGCTGCTCAGTGTGGCAGCCCGTGCAGAACTGAATGCGCACCCCGAGTTGCGGGCCACCCTGCGCGAACAATTGGCGCAGATCGAGCAACGCCTCAGCCGCGAGTTGGCGCGGGCGCGCTTGGCTGGCGAGGCCTTGCCCGGTGCGCAGTTTGTCTGCGCCGAGGAGCTCCCGGGGTTGTGCGCCACCCTGGAGATGATCCATCCGCGCGGGCTTAAGTTGAGCTGGCAGGCACCAAAGGAGTTGTGCCTGCCCTGGGAGCGGGAAGACCTGTTGGAGCTGCTCGGCAATCTGCTGGATAACGCCTGCAAATGGGCGCACAGCCAGGTGCAGCTGACCATCACCACGCAAGCCGCAGGCTTTGTGCTGATGGTTGATGACGACGGTCCGGGGATTGCCCTGGCCAACCGCGCGGCGGTGCTGGAGCGCGGCACCCGGCTCGACGAACAGGTTGCTGGCCATGGCCTGGGGCTGGGGGTGGTGCGCGATATCGTCCAAGCCTGGGGTGGGCATCTGCAGTTGCTGGACAGTCCGCTGGGCGGCTTGCGCGTCAGTATCGAACTGAGCCGCGCAGTGGGCGTGCCCGCAGGGTTAACGCCCTAGCATTAAACCCACGGCCCTGAGCGCACGCAGTAAAACATGGGAGGCTGTGTTTATTGACTGTTGAGCGCCACAAATTCGTGTGAGGAGCTTTAGCCGCGATGCTTTGCGCTGTGTCAGCAAGCGCTGTGGGTTGCTGGTCGCGGCTAAAGCCCCTCCTACAACGTCACTACTGCTGACGCTTGCTTTCCACCGAACTCAAACGGCCGCCTTCGAAACGCAGAAAATACAGCGCGCCATTGGCCGGGCCGTAAATCCACTCTTCAATTTGTACGCCGCCAATGCCGTTGACAACTTGGGTGTAACCGACAAAGTGGCTGCTGTTTGGCTGACCGCATTTGTTGCTCACTTCAATGGTGCGGTCGCCGCTACTGGCCAGCTTGGTGCCGCATCGGTAAGTCGCCGCCGAGGCATCAGCCGCCAGCAGTAGCAGGGGCAGGGCGAGACTTAAAACAATGGCTTTCATGGGAGTCCTTTCGAGTGCAGGGGGTTGCCGCGCAGCAACTGCTGGCGCTAACGCAGGCACTCTATGCCGCTGGCTTGGTAACAAATAGGGGGGCGGTTAGTTTTGTGCCACGGCTGAAGCGAGCTTTTATTGCGCTGAAATTATTCAATTGCCTGCAGTTTTAGCCGCAGGTTAGGCCGGCCGAGCGCGGCTGATGGCGCGGCCTTATGCCGGCAACAGCCGCAAGCGTTCCCTGCGCCTTGAAGATGCTGCGGCGGGTGCCGCAGTCCGGCGCCAGCGTAGTCAAACACGCAGTGATCGCTGTGCAGTGCGTGGTCGATTTGGCGGATTTGAGCATCGTCGCGGCATGACCTTTGGCTCGCGGCAGCAGGCAGGCAAATGTTCTGGAAACGACCTCGATATAGCCATGGCCACCGCTGCTGTCCGCCGGGCTTGTGCCGGGGGCGGCGGCCGGCAACTCTGCAGCCTGGTTGATTGCGGGTAGAAGGATGAAACGGCATGGGTAAGGCCTGGCAGCGTGGTTTAGCCAATATCGGCATGGCGAAGAAACTGGGCTTGGGTTTCGGCCTGGTGTTGCTGCTCACCTGTGTGGTGGCGGCGACCGGGTTGATGGCGTTGCAGGCCATCAGCCAGCGCTTCGATGGCCTCAAGCAGATGTCGGCGATCAATACTGCGGTGCTGCGCCTGCGCATGCAGGAACAGGCCTTTGCCCTGAGCAGCGATCCGCAGGCGGCGCAGCAGTGGCAACAGGAGGCCGAGGCGCTTGGCCTGCTGGTCACGGCGCTGCAAAACCAAGCGCCTGCCAGCCAAGCGGCGCTGGCGTCGGTGGGGCAGTCGTTGGCTGCCTATCAGAGTGCTTTTAGCCAGTTTGTGGCGGTGGCGCAGTCCAAGGATTTAGCCCTGGAGCAGGCCAGTTGGTCGGTGGCCAGCGCCGCTAATAACCTCAACTTGTTGCAGGACGGCCTGGCCGACGACGGCACCTATGAGCTGAAAGAATCCCAAGGCCTGCGCGGCGCCGAGTTTGTGCGCCAAGCCGCGCAGGTCAGTCAGGTTTCGCGGCTGATGCTGCAAGCGCTGAATGAGGCCCATGTGCGCCTCAATAACAGCCGCAAGGGCGTCACTGCCGACGCTGCGGCAAGCAGCAAAATTGCCCAGGCCGACGAGGCCTTGCAGCTGGCCGAGCAACTCAAGACCGAGATCAGCGACGCCGGCTATCGCACCGTGCTCGGCGAGGTGGGCACCCATATCAGTAACTTCAGCAGCAAGCTGGCCGAGTATCTGCAGCTGCTCAATCGTGAGCAGCAGATCCACGCTCAGATGCGTGAGCAGGCCGAGCAAGTGGTGCTGCGGGTCGACCAGGCCTATGCCGAACAGGACGGCGCCATGCAGGCCGAACTCAAGGCCAATTCGGCGTTGATTCTTGGCGCCTCGGTGTTGGCGTTGCTGGCCGGCCTGGCCGCCGCGCTGCTGATTACCCGGCTGATAGTGGCGCCGTTGCAGGCGGTGATCCGCGTCGCCAAGCGAATTGCCGAGGGCGATTTGAGCGCTCAGGTGCAGGTGCGCGGCAGTGATGAAATCGGCCAGCTGATGAGCGCTATGCAGCAGATGTCCGGCGGTCTGAGCCAGATGGTCAGCGGCTTGCAGGCCGGGATCAATCAGCTGGCCGGCTCGGCGCGCAGCTTGTCGACGGTCACCGAACAAACCAGCGCCGAGGTCAACAAACAAAAGGAGGAAACCGAGCAGGTGGCCACTGCGATGAACCAGATGACTGCCACCGTGCATGACGTCGCGCGCAACGCCGAAGAGGCCGCGCTGGCGGCGCAAACCGCCGATGGCAAGGTTGCCAATGGTCAGGCAGTGGTGCGCCAGACCCTGACGCGGATCGAGCAGTTGGCGCTGTCCTCCGGTTCGGCCAGCGCCAGCATTCAGAGCCTGAGCCTGGAAATCCAGAATATCGGCAGCGTGCTGGGGGTGATCAAAAGCGTCGCCGAGCAAACCAACTTGTTGGCGCTGAACGCCGCCATCGAGGCCGCCCGGGCCGGTGAACAGGGTCGTGGGTTTGCCGTGGTGGCCGATGAGGTGCGGGCCTTGGCCAAACGCACCCAGCAGGCCACCGCAGAAATCGAACGGCTGGTCGGCGCCCTGCAACAGGGCGCCCAGAGTTCGGTGGCGCAGATTCAC
>JAIERD010000495.1 GCA_019747155.1 Pseudomonadaceae bacterium | reverse complement strand
TGTTATCTGTGCTGCTCTGCTGTGCGCTATCAAGCCAATACAGCCATGCCGCACGCATGCCATTGGCCGTCCTGCCTGGCGGCGCCATCGCCTTTAAGTCAGTGGAGAGTTTTCGCGAACGGCGCTTCAGTGACCTGGTCGAGCAAAAAACCGACTTCAGTTGTGGCGCAGCCGCCATGGCGACCCTGCTCAATGAGGCCTATGGCTGGTCGCTGAGCGAGTCCGAGGTGATCCTCGGCATGCTTGCCCAGGCCGATGCCGACAAGGTTCGCAGCCAAGGTTTCTCGATGCTCGACATGAAGCGTTATGCACAAACGCTCGGCCTACGCGCCCGTGGCTATCGCATTGAGAGCAACAAACTGACGGAGATCAAAATCCCAGTGATCGTGCTGATCGAGGTACGGGGCTACAAGCACTTCGTGATAATGCAACTCAGTGCAGATGGCTGGGTGTACATCGGCGACCCGGTACTGGGGCACAAAAAGCTGCCCCTTGATGAGTTTGCCAAGGGCTGGAACGGCATTGTGTTCGCCATGATCGGCCCCGGTTATAACCGCGACAACGATTTACTCAGCCCACCCGAACCCTTGACTGCCCGACATCGTTTCAATCATTACCAACCCGTAGAGGATGCCGAACTAATGGAATTCGGTTTCATCCAAAGCGACTTTTTCTAACTCATAGCCCGTGGGAGCCGCAGCCCGGAGGCGAAAATGAAGACTAAATTATGGATCTTCGCCGGCCTACTGAGCCCGATGCTGCAAGTCGGTGCCGCTGAAGCGTTTCAACCTGCCGAACTCAGCGACGCCGAGATGGCAAACTTGCGCGGTCGTTATGTATTACCCGACCGGATCATCCACTTTGGCGTGTCCATGACCAGCCTGTGGCGCAACAGTGCCGGCGATGCCATCGGCGCCCAAGTGGCCTTGCAGGTTAATCATCAGGCGCAAGCCAATCTCACCGTCACCCCACTCTACGAGACCGGCAACGGCAACCCTGTCAACACTGGCAATGGACAGATTAACGGCGGCGGAGGGCTTGCCAGCATTCAGGGTATAGCGCAGAGCGTGCGCACCGCTGGCGACTTCAACAATGGCCGCAACGACCTGAACATTGAGATTAGCCACGAAGACGGCGCACCCGCCCCCATACAAGGTCAAAGCTGGACGGCTAATCAGCAATTCAGCAACGCCGCTGGCAAGGTGACTGTTTCTTCGACCAACGGTGGGCTGCAACTGGCCCTGCAGGCCAATCACAACCAAGGCTCAGCCCAGCAGCGCATCGGCTTGGGCGGCGTCAGCCAGCACGCCAATATCAGTGGCAGCCTTAACAACGTAGAGAACCTGGCAACCCTGAGTGTGGCGCTGCGTAACAGCACCCGCGGGCTGGATCAATTGTATTGTGCCTGGAACCAAAGCCGCGCCATGCGACCCACCGGGTATTGAGCTATACCAAATATCTCAATCGACGCCAGGGATGCCATCTATGCGCATGTCAAGATGTTTATTGCTGCTGCCACTGGTCAGCGCCATAGCAACCGCTCACGCCAGCGAAGCTGATGAGGTTCAGGTTCTGCACCAGCAACTGCAGGCCCTGCAACAGCAATATAAGGCCCAGCAGAACGCCCTGATGGTGCTTGAGCAGCGCCTGCGCTCGATTGAAGCGCAAGCACCGCAACCGAGCCCCACCACGCGCAAAATTGCCCAGACTTCAGGCACTACAGGGGCTGCATCTGCGGGTTATGGCACTGCACTGAAGGAGACTTCCAAGGAGGCGCCCAGCGTCACCGATGTGTACCAACAAGCCAGTGGCTTTTTCGGCGACGGCACCTTCAGCCTCGAAACCGGGCTTACCTACAGCCATTACGACACCCGGCAGTTATTTCTCAATGGCTTTCTCGCGCTGGACTCAATCTTTCTGGGCAATTTGGGCGTCGACCAGATCAACTCCGACTCCTTCACCCTCGACCTGACGGGTCGCTACAACTTGGGCGATCGCTGGCAGTTCAATATCAACGCCCCTTATATCTACCGCCAGACCACCTTTCAGTCAGCCGGCGCCAGCGGCGGCAGCAGCACGGTTGACAGTGAAGAGACAGTCACCGGCAACCCGCGTTTAGGGGATGTCAGCGCCGGCCTGTCCTATAAGTTCCTCGACGAGGCGCCAGGCCGGCCCGATGCGATATTCAGCCTGCAAGTTAAGGCCCCCACTGGCGTCGAACCCTACGGCATCAAAATCAATCCAGTGCCCGGCAATGACAATCTGAACGTGCCCGATGACCTGCCAACCGGCAACGGGGTGTGGTCAGTGACCCCTGGGATTGCTTTGGTCAAGACCGTCGATCCAGCCATTTTGTTCGGCAACCTCTCCTACACCTACAACCTTGAGGACAGCTTCTCCGATATCAGCTCTCAAGAAGGCGTAACACTGCCTGGCAAGGTGCAGTTAGGTAACTGGTTTCAACTGGGGATGGGCGTAGCTTTCGCGCTGAATGAGCGCACCAGCCTGTCGTTCTCATTTTCCGAGTTGGTCGCCCAGCAAAGCAAAGTCAAAGCCGATGGCCAGAGCTGGCAGACCATCGTCGGCAGCGATGCGAATGCCGCTTACTTCAACGTCGGCATGACCTTTGCGCCCAGCGATCAGCTCAGCATAGTGCCGAGCCTGGCGATAGGTCTGACCCCTGACGCCCCGGACTTTAGCTTCAGCATTAAATTTCCCTATTATTTCTGAAACTGGCTGCGCCCGACCGCGCCTAACGGAGCTGATGTTTATGCAGCAAACGGTAGAACGTCGGCCGGGAGATCCCCAAAGCCCGCGCGGCGTGGCTAAGGTTGTGCGAGTAACGTGATAAAGCATCCATCAGGGCTTGTTGTTCGGCCTTGAGTTTGTATTCATCCAGCGTGCACAAGCTGGCCCCAGGCGCGCCCCCGACCAGGCCCATATCGGCGGCCTCAATCTGCCGGCCTTCCGCCAGCACCAAACCACGCCGGACGCGATTGGTTAACTCACGCACGTTACCGGGCCAGGCATGCTCGACCATCGCCTGCAACGCCGCCTCGCTGAAACGCCGCGGGCGCCGACCGATTTCACTGCTGTAACGCCGCGCGAAGTAATCGGCGAGCAAGTGCAGATCTTGCAAGCGCTCACGCAATGGCGCGGTATGCACCTGCAGCACATTCAAGCGATAGTACAAATCCTCACGAAAACTGCCGGCCGCAACCGCCACTTCAAGGTCTTGATGGGTTGCCGCCAGAACCCGGACATTAACCGGAATCGGATGGCTGCCACCCACCCGTTCGATTTGGTTTTCTTGCAAAAAGCGCAGCAAATTAACTTGCAACACCAAGGGTAAATCGCCGATTTCGTCAAGAAACAAGGTGCCGCCATCCGCCGCTTCGATCCGCCCGATCTTGCGCTGATGCGCCCCGGTAAAGGCACCTTTCTCATGGCCAAAGAGCTCGGACTGGATTAAATGTTCAGGAATCGCCCCGCAATTGATCGCCACAAACGGCTGCCCGACGCGCCGTGACCAGTGATGCAAGGTCCGCGCGACCAGCTCTTTACCGGTACCGCTCTCACCACGAATCAATACCGGTGAATCCGTCGGCGCTAGTTTGCCCAACAGCTTACGCAGCTCACCCATCACTGCGCTGCGGCCAAGCAGTTCATGCTCCTCGGCTGCACTGGCAACAATGCTCGAGCCCCGCAAGCGGGCCATGCCAAAAGCCCGACCAAGGGAAATTTTGACCCGTTCAAGATCAACCGGCAGGGTATGAAAATCAAAAAACCATTCGCCGATAAAGTCGCCCATTCCCTTGGCCAACAACACTTCAGGACTGAGCAATGCCAGCCATTCAGTGCCGCTGCGACTGATCAACTCCTTAATAACCTCGGGCCGAGCTAAATGCACAGCCTGCAAGCGGATCAGCCCCAAATCGCAACTGAGTTCCATCGCCTGCTCCAGCGTGCAGCTCTGCACCACCCAACCGGCCGCATGCAAGCTTGGCAGCAGGCAACGGCAGTCCTCCGCCGGATCAACCAGCAACAAGTGGCGGGTAATGGCAGCAACGGCCTCGAACATCCCCAATCCTCGCCAAAAACTTAATAAAATATTAATAAAAACAATATGTTGGGAAGCATGAATGACACTAGCAAGGTATTTGAGACGGAGCTGGATCATTTACCTATAAGGCTAATTCCGTTTAGTCATCAGAGCGGCAGCCGCAGGCTTGGCGTTAACCTTCCCCTGGCTGCTGCGCATCGCTTGCCAAGTGCGCCGTTGCTTGGCATAAGGTCAACCCAACAAACACACCACAAGGAAGTTGTTAATGCGCATCCTGCGTCGCGTACTCGCCCTCTTGCTGCTGCTCATTTTGGCTGGCGTGGCGCTGCTGCTGTATTTTATCGCCAATCCCAACCTGCCTAAGTTCGAGCAGCCAACACAGTTGCATTACCTTGAGCAATGGAGCCCAGAGGCGCGGCAAAGCTATTACTACACCCCGCAAGGCACCCAGGTAAAAGGCTTGCACTACGACTGGTTCACCGCGCTGGAGCTGCCGTTCTCCACCGATAAATTCGCCCAGCCCGAGTACCTGGCGCGCTTTGGCTTTTTGACCGATCCCCTGCAACAAGCCAGCGCCGCCAACCCAGGCAACCTGCCGGTGGGTTTTGCCCGCCATGGCGACCCCGAAACCGCCGTGCAGTACCTCGACATCAGCTGCGCCGCCTGCCACACCGGCGAGTTGCGCTATCAGGGCCAGGCGGTACGCATCGATGGTGGCGCGGCGTTGCATTCACTGGCCTCAACGGTGCCCACCCTGCGCGGCGGCAGCTTTGGCCAGGCGCTCGGCATGAGCATGGCGTTCACCTATTACAACCCGCTGAAATTCAAACGCTTCGCCAAAAGCGTGCTCGGCGCCCAGTACCCCAAGGGGCGCAGTGAATTGCGTGAGGAGTTCAAAACAATCCTCGACCGTATGCTCGGTCAAGCCTGGAACGACACCCATCGCGGCCTTTATCCCACCGAAGAGGGCTTTGGCCGCACCGATGCCTTTGGCCGGATCGCCAACAGCGTGTTTGGCGATGTGCTGGATGCCAGCAACTACCACGTCGCCAATGCGCCGGTGAGTTACCCGCACCTGTGGGACATCTGGAAATTTGACTGGGTGCAATGGAATGCCTCGGCCATGCAACCCATGGCACGCAATATCGGCGAAGCCTTGGGCGTCGGCGCACCGCTGCAACTGCTGCAAAACAATGGCGAGCCGGTCAGTGAAGCCGATCGCTACGCCGCCAGCGTCCGCCTGCGTGACCTCGACAGCCTGGAAACCACCCTGCGCCAGTTGCAACCGCCGCGCTGGCCACAGGCCGTGCTGGGCAAGATTGACCTGCCACGCGCCAGCCAGGGTCGCGCGCTGTTCAGCGAGAACTGCGCCTACTGCCACGCGCCCAGCGTTACCCCAAAGGCTGACCGCCTGGCGGCCGGACGCGATCCAGAATGGCACCTGCGGGTAATACCAACCCGCGAGATCGGCACCGACCCGACCGCCGCCGACAATATCGCCGACCACCGTTTCGATCTGCGCAAACTCAACTGGAGCAAAACCGAGCTGGGCAAACTCAACGTCAAGCTGATCGGCAATTCGCTCGACGAGGTGGACTTTGCCAGCATCTCCAGCGCCAAAGGCCTGGCCTATATCACCGCCTACGTGGAACAACGCGCCTATAAAGATGCCGGTATCGGCGCCGCCGAACAGGCGCGAATGAACGGCTACGGTTTGTCGATTGGCGTGCAGGAAAAACGCGGCTACAAGGCCCGCCCACTGCACGGAATCTGGGCCACCCCGCCGTTTTTGCACAACGGCTCAGTGCCCAATTTGTTCCAACTGTTGTCGCCGGTGGCCGAGCGCTCGCCACAGTTTTGGGTCGGCAACTTTGAGTACGACCCGCAACAGGCCGGCTTTGTCAGCAGTCAATTTGACGGCGGTTTTCTGCTCGACACCCAGCTCACCGGCAACAGCAATCGCGGCCATGAATTTCGCGATGGCTGCCGTCAGGACGGCGTGATCGGCCGCGCCTTAGCACCCGACGAGCGCTTGGCGCTGATCGAATACCTCAAGGTCATGGGCGACAGCGCCCTGGAGCGGCAACTGAGCAGCGTTGAGGCACGAGCTTGGAATGCCGGCCCCAACTGCCCGCAATAACCACTAACGTGCGCGCCGCACTCGGCGCGCCAGCATGACAAGGACGAGATTGATGCTTAGCAGCTGCTGGTTATGGATGGGCCGCCTACTCGGCCGCTTAGTCGTGTTGTTACTCGCCGCCGGCCTCCTCGGCGGCGCCATTGGTTACGCTTACTACAGCGTCAAATTCAGCGGCCCGGTCAGCAGCGAGGAACAGATCCCGGCCGATGAAGCCGCCCTGACCCAGCTCATCATCGAAGACGCCATCCGCGTGGTCGAGCAACACCGCAGTGACACCCGCGTGTTGCGCGACGCCCATGCCAAGGCCCACGGCTGCGTAAAAGCCGAGATCACAGTCGCGCCCGATCTGGCGGCCAATCTGCGCTACGGGGTATTCAGCCAGCCGGGCAAAACCTGGCAAGCCTGGATGCGCCTGTCCAATGGCAATGCCTACCCGCAATTTGATCGGGCCCGGGATGCCCGTGGCATGGCGTTGAAATTACTCCAAGTGCCGGGCAACAAGCTGCTAGGCCAGGCTGCCGAGCAAGACTTGGTGATGTTTAACCACCCAAGCTTTTTCGTCCGCGACGTGGCCGAGTACCGACAGAACTTCGCCGCCCAAGCCGACGGCAAAAAGGTGCTGGCCTTCTTTCCAAACTGGGACCCGCGCAACTGGGAAATCCGCCATTTACTGATCGCCTTGCAAACCTTAAGCCCGGCGCCCGAGACGCCACTGGCCACGACCTATAATTCGATTGCGCCGTTCAAGCTCGGCCCCAACGCCAGCAAATACCGGGTAATCCCCAGCCCGCAAGGCTGTCCCGCCTATGCGCCACCGGCACAAAACCAAGACCTGCCGAACTTCCTGCGCAATGCCCTTTATCAGCAACTGTCGGTGGACCGCGTGGATGCTTGCCTAGCGCTGCAAGTGCAACTGCAAGATCCCGCGCACTTTATGCCGATTGAAGACCCCAGCGTCGAATGGGACGAGGCGCTGTCGCCCTTTATCACCGTCGCCAATATCCGCGTACCGGCGCAAGACTTTGATAGCCGCGAGCAAAATCTGTTTTGCGACAACCTCTCATTCAATCCTTGGCAGGCCTTACCCGAACACCGGCCGCTGGGCGGAATTAATCGGCTACGCAAAAGCGTGTATGAAGCCGTTAGCGTCTACCGGCACGCTCGCAACCAGCAAAACCCAGCGCCTTAGTGCTGTTTGGCCACCCTCAGCAAGGTCAGATAACCAAAGATTCTTATCTGACCTGCGGTATCGAGCGCAGGATAAACGGAGCTGCCTGGCCATCGTTTGGCCTGTTCTGTTGCGTCTGCAGGGATGCCATCTACTGAGGGCATTAACATGACTAACTCAACGCCTCGCCTGAGCCTTGAAGGCTTGCGTCAGTTCAGTCCAATCGATTTTTTGACCCCGCATTACATGCAGCAACTGCTCGACAGCCTGCAATACGTTGAGCACCAGGCGGGCGCTGTGCTGCTGCGCCGTGGAGAACACTCATTGGCGCTGTACTTTCTACTCGAAGGCGAGGTTTGGCTTGGCGCCGCCGGCCTGCGCCGCACGGTACAAGCGGGCAGCGTTGAGGCCTGCCGGGCCCTCAACGAAAACCAACCTCAAGCCATGGAAATCAGCGCCCGCAGCGACGTGCGGCTGATGGCGGTCGAGCGCGGCCTGCTTGAGCGCCTGCTCGGCTGGAGCCAGTCCGCCTCCTATGAAGTCGCCAGCCTGCAAGAGGAGGATTTACCGCTGGACGCTGGCGATGACTGGCTGAGCAAGCTGCTGCGCTCGCCATTATTTGGCCGCTTACCGCCGGCGCACCTGCATTTGCTGCTGGCGCGCTTCGAGTTCATCGAGGTTAAAGCCGGCGACTGCGTGGTGCATTACGGCGAGCCCGGCGAGCACTTTTATGTAATCAAACAGGGCCGCGCGCACATTAGCCTGCCGAGCAGCTATCAACAGCCGCTACAACCGGAGCTGCACAGTGGCGATTTCTTTGGTGAAGAGGCGTTAGTCAGTGGCTCGGTGCGTGCCGCCAGCATCACCATGCTTGAAGACGGCGTACTGGCCAGGCTGCAACGCAATTTATTTATTGAGCTGGTGCGGCCAACCTTGATTCCGCAAATCAACGCCACACAACTACAACAACTCACCGCCCACGGCAATAAAACCAGCCTGCTGCTCGATATCCGCCTGCCAATGGAGTACCGCATGGCCCATGTACCGGCCAGTTTGAACTTACCCCTGGCACAACTGCGCAAACAAGCCGACAGCCTGAATATCACCACCCTATATGCCGTGCTGCCCGAAGGCGGCGTGCGCAGTGAACTGGCGGTACATTTACTGAATCAGCTGGGATTTGAGGCGTATTTGTTGACCGAACAACCGGGGCAATCGCCGATTGCAGCCTAAACCTTGAGTGCCAAAATAACGGCAGGCTTATATTTTTGCGACGCAGTCGGTCAAATTGTCGGCACTGTGTGACTTATCGGTCGACAACTGTCATCCATACTTATGAACGGGCCAGACTGCGCCACTAACGCTGTCAGCCCACATTTATTTGGGCGACAACACGGAGTGACACCCCATGCAAAATACCCTGCGCCTTAACGACGTACTGCTCATAGTCGGCCGCGCCTTTCAGCCTTTCCAGTGCGTGGCCTGGGCCCCGCAAACAGGCAGTGGCGAGCTAAGCCTGAGCGTCATTGATCGCGCCAGTACCCGCCTGCTCGGCCGCACTCAACTGGCCGCCAACACCTACAGCGATCCGGTATTGCTGGCCAGCGTGTTGCAGCAATCGCGCGACCAATTAAGCCAACAAGGCTACCAGTTGGAACCTTGGTGCATGCCGGCGTAAACCTTAACAGGCCTTGAAAAACTACTGCGCTCGGCTATGCAGCGTTGAAATCAGCCTCAAAATGCTCATGTGCAGCTCGCACACTGCGCTTTTTCGGCTGATCTCGCCTTGCCTAGCCGTCGCTCGCTACATTTTTCAAAGACCTGTTGGCGGCCAGTAACCAACGCACAACAAAAAGGCGACCCGCGGGTCGCCTTTTTAATTTGCTCAACACTTAGTAATAAGCGTTTTCTTTGATGCTGTGGTCGGTCACATCGCGCACCCCTTTAAGCTCTGGAATACGTTCCAGCAGGGTTTTCTCGATGCCCTCACGCAGGGTTACATCGGCCTGCCCGCAACCTTGGCAACCACCGCCAAACTTCAACACGGCAATGCCATCTTCAACCACATCGATCAGGCTGACCTCTCCGCCGTGACCGGCCAAACCTGGGTTGATCTCGGTTTGCAGGTAGTAATTGATCCGCTCGTTGACCGGGCTGTCGGCATTCACCATCGGCACTTTGGCGTTCGGTGCCTTGATGGTCAGTTGGCCGCCCATGCGGTCGGTGGCGTAATCGACCACCGCATCATCAAGGAAAGCTTCGCTGAAGGAGTCGATATAGGCGGTGAAGCTTTTCAGCGCCAGCACGGTATCTTCAGGCTTTTCTTCACCCGGCTTGCAATAAGCAATGCAGGTCTCGGCGTACTGGGTACCCGGTTGGGTAATAAAGATCCGAATGCTGATGCCGGTGGTGTTCTGCTTGCTCAGCAGATCCGCCAGATAGTCTTGGGCAGCGTCGGTAATAGTGATAGCGCTCATGGCAACTCCTCGCAAACATTGACTAATTGTACGCCCATCCGCCCCCAACGAGAAAGCCCGAGTATTTTCCTCGGATAAGGATCACCCCCACCACAGCACTGTTCACCAGCACGGGGTGGGGTTAGCTGCGGCTTACAGATTTTGGTAACGATTCATATCCAGAACCCCTTCTTCGACCGGCTCGGTTTCACGGATATAGCTCGACAGGTCATGGAAATAGCGCCAAAACTGCGGATGACTGCGACGAATACCCCAGCGTTGGGTGATCTGTTCAAAAGCGCTGGCATCCTTGGCCTGCTGCATGGCGCTGACAAACTCCGGCACCTGTTCGGCCGGCAGATTGAAGATGAAATTGGGATAACTGGCCAGCACTCCCGGATAAATCGTCAAGGTGTCCAGGCCCGGCTGATAACGCAACGACTCACCCATCATAAAGGCCACGCTGCTATGGGCACGGTTGCGCAACAGGCTATAGATTTCGCGCTGTCCATTGGCCAGTTCAACCCGCAACAGCGTCGCTTCTGGCAGCTGCTCGATAACCCGCAAACTCGCCGCCGGCCGCGCGGTTAAGCGACTAAGACGCTGCTCGACCGCCTGCAACTGCGGGCTGATATTAGGTCGATAACAATTGCCGTTGCTGCAGCGATTAATCGGATCTGGCCGCGCGTTCAGGCTGCCAGAGCGCGTCACTAACGCCTCAGCAAAGGCCTGCTTAGGGCGTTGCGGATCTAACTGCAAAGCCGTTTCGGTATCGGTATCCAGCGGGGGATAAGACAGCCACAGCTTCAGCCGGCCGCTGTCCTGATACCAATCATCCAGCAAAGCCTGACGACTGCCTGCCGGCATCAAGCGCAAGAAGTTTTGCTCGGCACCATTGCGAATCAAATCAAAATACAGGCGGGTTTGGGTCTGGTGCGAGGCATTGCCGAACACATCAAAATTAACCACCAGTTGATAATAGGTGCGCTCAAACAGCGGGTAATCCATCAACCACAGGGTTTGCGGCGTCGCACCAACCAAGCCTTTGGTCACCGAGGCGCTGTCATAGTGACGAAATACCGACAGCAGCGCGTTGTCGTTACCGGCCCAGATACTCGCCCAGCTGGGTGGCGGCGCGTCAGCATAAGCATCGCTGCGCAGCGCCTCGTATTGATTGCGCATGTCTTGGGCGTCAGCCCATGCCTGCGTAAAATTACCCATCTGCGCCACCTGCCCCGGCACCGCTAACAGCGGCGTTACCTGTGCACGGTAATCGGCATCAGTGATGTACAAGTCATGCTCGGGCGCCTGGAACAGGTTCCAAAATTGATCGCGAATAACGTCGGTGGCTATCTGCCCACGGCATACCGGGCCGCGAATAAAGGTGCGCACGAAGTACTCGGCGTCATCCAGCATAAATTCATAACGGGCTTTAGCTGGAATCGCCGCAAAGGTCGCAAAGGGGTTGGCGCGATGGCTGGGACCGTAGCCCGGCACTGCATCGACCTGCCAATCACCGCTGTAAAACAGCTGCTTGACCCGCGCCAGTTTTTTCGCGCTAAGGCCATAGGTAATATGGGTTTTATGCACAATCACGCCCTGCACCGGCCATAGGCGATAATAAAAATTATTGCCCGGATCGTCATTCGGCCGACGCGTGGTGATCGGATCAATCGCCTGACCGCTGGGGGTGCGCGAACGCACCAGCTGGAAGAAATGCCCAGCCTCACCGCCCTCAAGGTACAGATGGGCAATAAACAAATGCTCAAACAACCAGCGGCCGACCAAATCGGCGCGCGCACCGTTGGCGTTTAACAAGGTTTCCCAGTCGGCAATTTGCGCGACCTCAACGGCGCTCGGTTGCAGCGCTTGCTGATCAACCGGCGCGCCGGCCGCCAGCCAGCTCTGCAGGGTCTGGTACTGCTGGGGTTCAAGACCAGTCACGGCAAAGGGCATGCCCTCACCCGGCCGCTCGGCCGCATAGCTGGCAAATTCAGCCGGTAATGGACACTGGTTTTTACGGGCGATGCCCAAGTCCAGCTCTTCCGGCAGCTTGGCATTGGCCACTAGCGGCGTGCTATGGCCCAACTCCAGCATCCGCGTCATCAACGCCGCTTGACTGCCCTGGGTATTCAGTACCGAGTAAAAGTCCTTGCGCCGCCACGCAGCCTCGCCGTGGGCATCGAAGAACAACCGGGTGGTGACCTGCTCTTTAGTGCGCCCGCCGTCATACACCGGCAACTTACTGGCACCGCGCACCACGCCCTCAGCACTGCCCAGATTGAGCTGGCAAGGCGCGTCGTAGCAGGCGTGGCAAGCGACGCACTTGTCGGTAAAAATCGGCTGCACGTCGCGGCTGTAAGAAATCGATTCGGCCACTGCGCCGACCGTGGTGAACATAAATAAAATGCTGAGCAGTGTCCGGCCAACCATGGTGCAACTTCCAAAATGACGTAGACGGCGATTTTAGCCGCCCAGTGGGTGACAAAGCGAATCTGAGCAACATGAGAAACATTCATACAAAACTCACCCATGCTCGCAAACCATGCAACTTTGCTATTATTGCAAGCTAAGTGTTCCGCCTCCTTTAGGTAGCTGTTATGTCCGCCATCGTCGATCCTTCTTCCCAGCAACAAGCCCGCCAGCAAGCCCTGCAGCAAGCGCTGCAACAACGCATCCTGATTCTCGACGGCGGCATGGGCACCATGATCCAGAGCTACAAGCTGGAAGAAGAAGACTACCGCGGCACGCGCTTCGCCGACTGGCCGAGCGACGTGAAGGGCAACAACGACCTGCTGCTGCTGAGTCGCCCGGACATCATCGCCGCGATCGAAAAGGCCTATCTGGATGCCGGCGCCGACATTCTCGAAACCAACACCTTCAACGCCACCCAGGTGTCGCAGGCCGATTACGGCATGGAAGCGCTGGTCTATGAGCTAAACGTCGAAGGCGCCCGCGTGGCGCGGCGCGTGGCCGATGCCAAGACTCTGGAAACCCCGGACCAACCGCGCTTCGTCGCCGGCGTTTTAGGCCCAACCAGCCGCACCTGCTCGCTGTCACCAGATGTAAACAACCCCGGCTATCGCA
>JAIERD010000599.1 GCA_019747155.1 Pseudomonadaceae bacterium | reverse complement strand
TACCGGGTGGTAGTAAGAAATAAACTGCAGGGCGTCGGCGACGCTCTGAATCAGGTCGTCCTGTTTGATCACGGTCATGGTGGTGCGCTCCTCTTTATCAACGGCACTATCAAAAGGTGCGCCAGACCACGACCCGGCGCGCTTTGAAGGTAACAAGCTCGGCTAAACAAGCGCCGCAGTATAACGTGCCCGCCGTTGGCGGCGCACCTTAGCCGTTAGGCTGAAAACCACTGCGCGCGGTTTTTACTCGGCCCGTGAGGGGCGCCGTTGCCCGCCTTGTGGCGGGCTGGGTTTTTGTTGGCCGCCGGCGTAGAGTGCTGGCTAATTGCCCATATGGAACGGACCCTCCATGAGCACCAGCAGTCGACAGTTCACCTCGCAGGCTTTGCAACAGTTGTTGCTCAAACGCTTCGGCATGGCCTTGGCCACCTATGCGTTGACGCTGGTGCTGTTCTGGCTGGCGGTGCTGTTTGAGCTGTATCACGCGCCGCTGTCGATCGCGCTGATCAGCACCGCGTTGGCGCTGCTCAGCCAGTTGGGGATTTTTGCCGTGTTGCGCAGCGGCTATAACCTCAGGTTGCGTGACCCCAGTTTGACGGCGCAACAGGTGCTGCTGGCGCTGTGTTGGCTGACCTATTTGCTCGCTTATATGGGCAGCGGTCGCGGCACCTTGCTGATGATGTATGTGCTGGTGTTGTTATTTGGCGTTTTCCAGCTCAAGCCCCAGGTGTTTACCCGTTGTGCGGCTTTTGCCTTTTGCAGCTTTGCCGGGCTTAACCTGTGGGAGGCGTATCAGCAGCAGTTGGTCGATCCGGCGCTGGCGTTGCTGCAGGTGATAGCGCTGTTTTTCGTGCTGGGCTGGCTGTGCCTGTTTGCCAATTACATCCAGGGCCTGAGCCAAATCATGCGCAACCGGCGCTTTGCCTTGCAGGCCCACCAAGACACCTTGCGCGGCATGATGCGCCAGCTGGAAGCCCAGGCCGCCACCGACGAACTCACCGGCTTGTTTAACCGCCGGCATTTTATGTTGGTGGCGGGCCGTGAGTTAGCCGCCTTGGCGGCGGGTCAGCAGCATGGCTTGGCGTTGATCGATCTGGATCACTTCAAACGCATCAACGATACCTACGGCCATGCGGTCGGTGACCGGGTATTGCAGACCTTTGCCGCCGTCGCGCAGTCCTGTTTGCGTGATGGCGACATCCTCGCCCGCTATGGCGGTGAGGAGTTCGTGCTGCTGTTGCCCAATACCGATGTCGACCAGTTCAGCGCCTGCTGCGAGCGCCTGCGCGAAGCCTTCGCCCAGTCGGAGCCGGTTGGCGTACTGGTTAGGGGTATCAGCTTGTCGGCCGGGATGACCTTGCTCAGCTCGACCGATGCGCTGGATGAGGCCTTGCTGCGCGCCGATCAGGCGCTGTACCGGGCCAAGCGCGATGGTCGTAATCGCTGCGCTGCCGCGTGGGAGGGCAGTGGTGCCTGAGTTAAGCGTTGGCGCTGTACGCATCAAGGTTGCAGCGGAGACTAATCTGCTCGATAGCTTGCTCGGCGCTGGGATCAAGGTGCCCAACAGTTGCCGTGCCGGCAGTTGCCATAGTTGCATGGTGCGCTGCGTTAGCGGTGAACCGCTGGATGCCCAGCCGCAGGCCTTGACCGCCGCGCAACGGGCACAGGGTTGGCGCTTGGCGTGCCAGTGCCAGGTGGTGGGCGATTTGTCGGTGCAGGTGTTTGACCCGGCGGCCGATGGGATTGGCGCCACTTTGATTGGCTGCGACTGGCTGAGCGCCACGGTGCTGCGCCTGCGTTTGCTGCCGGAGCGGCCCTTGCGTTATCAGGCCGGCCAGCATCTGCTGCTCTGGACGCCGACAGGAATTGCCCGGCCTTATTCCTTGGCCTGCGTGCCGAATCTCGATGAGTACCTGGAGTTCCACCTCGATTGCCGCCAGGCCGGCGCCTTCAGCGATGCCGCTCGCGGCTTGCAGCTTGGCCAGCCACTGCGCCTGGGCGAACTGCATGGCGGGGCATTACATTATGACCCGCACTGGCAGACCCGCCCGCTCTGGCTGTTGGCGGCCGGCACCGGTTTGGCGCCGTTGTGGAGCGTGCTGCGCGAAGCCTTGCGCCAAGGCCATAGCGGCGCGATTCGGTTACTGCATCTGGCCCATGACAGCTCCGAGCATTACCTCGCCCAGCCGCTGGAAGCGCTTGCCGCCGAACATCCGAACCTGCAGGTGCAATTAGTCAACACGGCCGAGTTGCCGGCGGCTTTGGCCGAACTGCGGCTTGTTTCGCGGCAAACCATAGCCTTACTCTGCGGCTCGCCTGCCAGCGTCGAGGCTTTTACTCGACGGCTGTATTTACTCGGCCTGCCGCGCAATCAGATGTTGGCCGATGTTTTTTTGCCGCGTGCCTTTTGACCGCGCCTGTTTTGAGAGTACCGATGACCGAACATCTAATAGTTGAGCGCGAAGCCGGGCTAATGACCCTGCGGCTCAACCGGCTGGACAAGAAAAACGCCCTGACCCGCGCCATGTACAGCCAGCTGGCCGAGGCTTTGCTGGCCGCCGATGCCGAGCCCAGTGTGCGTGCGGTATTGCTCAGCGGTGGGTCTGAGTGCTTCACCAGCGGCAACGATGTGGCGGACTTTCTCCAGGCGCCGCCGACCAGCCTCGACAGCCCGGTGTTTCATTTTATGCGCACGCTGTTTGAGCTGAAAAAACCCATAGTCGCCGCCGTGGCAGGCTCAGCCGTCGGGATTGGCACCACCTTGCTGCTGCATTGCGACCTGGTCTATGTCAGCCGTTGCGCGAAGCTGAAGATGCCCTTTGTCAGCCTCGGCCTGTGCCCGGAGTTTGGCTCTAGTTTGATCTTGCCGCGCTTGCTTGGTCACGCCAAAGCGGCCGAGTTGTTGCTACTGGGCGAGTCTTTTACTGGTGCGCAAGCGGCCGAATGGGGCATCGCCAATGCAGTGCTGGACGATGGCGCCGCGACCCTGACCAAGGCCCGCGAGATGGCCCTGCGCTTTGGTCAGCTAGCGCCGTCGGCAGTCGAAGTCAGCAAGCGCCTGATGCAAGCGCCGGGACGGGAAGAGTTGCGCCAGGTGATCATCGAAGAGGGCGAACTGTTCGGCCAGCGCCTGCGCACCCCCGAGGCCACCGAAGCTTTGTCAGCCTTTATGCAGCGCCGCCAACCGGATTTCAGCAAGTTCGTGTAAGCGCTGTACTGCACCCACAAAAAAGCCCGCATCCATGGATGCGGGCTTTTTGTTTTAGCTTTTTGATCTATGCGCTATTGGCTGCTGATCAGCACGCCACAGCGCACCACCGATTTATGCCCTTGGCGCTCAAGGGTCAGGGGAAAGCGGCTGGTGATGGCCCAGCCTCTGGCCAGCAGCTGCTCGATATGGGCGCGCATGGCGTTAAATTCGCGTTGTTCGGCTCGTGCAAGTTCCATTGCGGTGTCGCTCCTTTTAAATCAATCCTCGTGGCCTGCCAGCGTGGGCTTGCTTGGCGTGCTCAGCTGCGAGAATAAAGCCTAGATATTGCAGCGCCATGTCAGGCTGCCCGGCAATGCTACCGAATTACCTGAGAGTTGTGCAGCTAGTTGCGCAGCTTTTTGCCGGGTCAATTCGTAGGCACAAAAAAACCGGCTATTGCCGGTTTCTCTGGTCTTCAAGCTTGGTAGAAGCTTGCAGATACAGCTATATGGTGCCCGAGGGAGACTGTAACTATCCAGTAAGTACGGGGCCTGTAGGCTTGTTTGTCGCTTAGGGATACATGTGGGGATACACCGTGCCGGCTGCTGGCCTGTTTCCGACTCATTTTTGAGCGGTGGCCGCATGGCTGGCAGAGCCTAAATCGGGATCATCACAACATGAGTGGGTCTAATTAAAGACAGACATTCCTGTCGAAATGGCAGCTAGAGAATAAACGCGGCTCGAATTACCCGTGTAGGGGTACCCCCCACCGGGAGGACCCGTTAACAACATGAGTGAAACTCATGGATACCCTAGGATTTCACCTTGGGCTGGCCACCGGGCGTAGCGGGGCGACTATCTGCGCTGCTGGCTGCCACCCCTAACGGGGCTGTGGGGTGTGCAATCCGTAACCCTGAAATTTTACGTGTTCTTGGTGTTTTTGGTGTTCGTGAAACGCTACGGGCCACGGATGGCGTGGCCTGTAGTCAGTCGAACACCAGCGCCGAAAACCCATACACCAAGGCTAAAACACACCATTGGTGTTCTGCTGTTGGTCGAATCGTAGGCACAAAAAACCGCTGGCGATGAACACCAGCGGTTAGGGGTGAAGCGCTAAAGACCGTTAGGCAGCAGTAAGCTGCTCGATTCCTAGCCCGGCGCCAACCTCCTGCATGTAGCGTTTGTCGAGATAGCGCGGCCCCGTTGGGGCAAGCAGTGGCAGGTGTATGTCATCCATCGAGCTTTGCCAACCAAGCGCCCGGTCGGCAGCACTGATGTGAGCGGCTATCCTTGCCAGCTCACGGGAGGCATGTTCAAGCTTATCGGCCCACAGGTAGCGGGCGGCCATGAGCAACTCGCGCCGGGCTTCATTGAGCCGTTGCATGGCGTCTTCGATAGCTTCCCCGACCTTATCCACTTCGCGGGCTAGAGCATGCGCCACTGACTCTGAGTCAGAGTGTCCGCGCCTGCAATCTTCCAATGCCCCGGCTGTACGCTGCAAAGCATCCTGCGCCCGGCGCTCGCCATCGCCTTCACCAGTGGTCACGGCCTCGGCATATGCCTGTACAGCAGCGCTCTGATTGACCTCGGCGACCCTCAGGTCTTGCAAGCTTTTAGCCTGAATATTTTCCATTTTTCCGGTAATGGCGCGTTGCTTTTCTTGTAACCCGTTCAGGTCAGTCTGCGCACTTTCCATCGTTTTACGTGCGGCTTTCATAGTGGCCGCTGCGCCCTTGAGGCCATCCTCCCACTCAACCAAGCCCCGTAACTTTTTAACCTGTTGGGCGTGGTCTTCAATGGCTGTCTTCACAGAGCTTACGGCGTCAGCTTCGGCATGTGGGTATGAGGCCCTGTTTACCCGTGTTACTTCCCAAACGCTCACAGCTGTGCGAGCTGTTTCATTAAGCTCGGGCAGCCGTTTATTCAGTCGCTCTATTTCATCCAGGTGATGCTTTAGTTGCTTACGGTTATCGCTCATGCAGTGTCGCTCCAATTCAATAAGGGTCGGTTCGGTTCGTTAATTCGCGGGCTGGCCAGACCCGAGGGGCCGGCAACACTCCAAAGGTCAGACCTTGGCCTAGGCGGCGAGGTCTTCGGTTTCTCTGGAGAGTTGCGCGCCGGCCGCCACCACATAAGCGCGGCTCTTGCGCAGGCCCGGCAGGTCTAACGATTGCGAGGATTTGCCATCGGCCCCCGGCTCTAGAATCCCCCGCGCTATTAGCTCCCGATTTACCGTGCGGACACTCATGCCCCTAAAAACGTCCGTGCTCCAAGACTCGGGCAAAAAGTAATACACGGTGCTGGTGTACAGATCATCACCAAGGCCGTGTTGCATCGTTCGCCGAAAGCCCAGCCGGTTGACCGTTCGAGGGCCGTGGTCGTCGGTCTTGGCGGCGATGGCGTCCCAGCGGGTGAAACGGCTTTCGCCGTCGCGCTCAATCACCAGGCGCAGGCGGTCAACGATGGCGTCCCCTTCCAAGTTGCCAGCGCCACCCCGTTCGGCCAGCCAGGCATTGAAGCAGGCACGGGCGGCCGCCGTGGCCGTGCCATCGGGCCAGCCTGTTACGCCTAGCGCCGTGGCTAACTCACCAGCGGCGGCGGCCAAGGCAAAGCGCGTGACGGCACGGTGGGCTTGGCCGCTGGCCGTGGCCGGTAACGCCTCAGCAGCGAAGCCCTCTAAGGTATTGCGCAGGATGGCGACATAACCACGCAGCTTGTACGGCTCGCACAGGGCCTGTAGGAACGCAACCAAGGGCGAGCCGTAGAACTTGCCGACCCGTGCTTGCAGTGCGTCAGACAGGGCTGCGCCGCTGGTGAAGCCGTGCAACGTATCAAACACCCCGTGGCCTTTGCCGGTGTCGGCTGCGATGGCCAGCATGCGCACTTCCATGCCGGCCTTTAGCTCCTTGTGCGCCTCGGCCATGTGCTGGGCTAAGGTGTGCTCGCCACTGGACAGAAACAGCACGCGCCATTCCTGAGCCTGCCGGCCAACTTGCCCGCGATCATTGGCCCGTGCCTTGCCGGTGCCATTGCCCAGCATGTAAACCGTTTCACCCACAATGCGCGGGTCGCATTGGCTGATTTCATCCAGCACCAGCAGGCCGTCAGAGTGCGCGGCGGCGATGCTTTCCAGCGCATTGTCAGTGGAGCGCCACGAGCGTTCAAAGGTTGGCGGGCCATAGACCGAACAGGCCACGCGCCCGGTGGTGCTCTTGCCGGTTGAACTGGCACCGTAGAAGTGAAAGCCGCCGGACTCTTGCCCTAACAGATGCAGCAGCGGGCCGGCGAAGGCGATGCACACGGCAAAGGTCACTCGGTGGTTACCGATGCACAGCGCGCCTACCTGCTGTTGCCATTGCTCCAAGGTGCCGGCTTGGCTGATCGGCGGCAGTGGGGTGCCGGCCTCATAAAAATGCAGGTGTTCCGACGTTTCGCCAATCTGCTGATCGGGCAACAGGTAGGCGTCACCATGCCAGCCCAGGCGCGTGACCAAGCGGGCGCGCTCGGCACTGTCGAAGCCTTGCAGATAGCTTTGCAGATCGTTACGGGTGTTGCGCCCTGAGCGACTACCCGCCAAGCGCAGGCCCATATCAACCAGCGGGCCTAGCACCTCTTTGCCGAAGTCGCCGGTCATGCTGCGCGCCGGAATGTTCCAGCGCTTTTTGCTGCCGTCGGGGTCGTCAAATTCAACCAGCAAACCCCAGTTGCGGCCGCTGTCGTCACGGGTGCGCGCCAATATCATCAGGTGCGAACACACCGGCCGCGCCTCGCCATCGTCGCCGGAATAAAACACCCCGTCCGCCGTCACGCGAAAGCCACCGGGAAGGGTATCGGTCTTGGGCTTTGGTTTGGCGCTTGCCTTGCGATTGCTGGCCGGTTTGGCCGGTGGTTTATCGGCAATGGGTGTGGCGGCTGCCGGTGCTGGTGGTGCCGGCGCGAACAACTCACCGCTGCGCACCAGCACGGCCAGATGGGCAGGCGTCCAGCCTTTGGCTACGGCATCGGCGGCATCATCGCCAGTGGCCCACTCGCCACCGAAGGCTAAGTCGGGTTTACCGTGAGTCAGGCACGGCTGCTGGCTAAAGCCGCCCATCGCGACTACACGCACAGAAGCGGCCCCGCGCTGGCGCAGGTGCTCGGCTAGGGCTGCCATGCAGGCTTGGCCGGGGGCGTCGTTGTCGGGCCATAGCAGCACGGCGCGCCCGGCCAGCGGGGCGAAGTCGGCTTTCTGCCAAGCGTTGGAACCGTTCGGCCAGCAGGTAGCTACATGGTCGGGCAACAGCTCGGCAGCAGCATCGGCTGCTTTCTCGCCTTCGCACACTACAACCGGGGCCGCGTTACGCTGTGCCAGCTGGTCAAGGCGCAGCAGCGGCCGCGCCTCGGTCAAACCTTGCCAGCGCCATTGCAGCGTGCCGTCAGCGGTCGAAGCGCACCACGTCAGCGGGGCGAATACTTTACGCGGCTTGCCGTCTGCGTCCGGGCCAAGGTCGAAGCGATACAGCACAAACAGCGGCTGGCCGGCGGCGTCTGGGTAGACCCACAGCTTTGACGGCGTGCCGTGCTTGTAGTGCTTGGTCGGGACGCTGTGCATGGCGTCAGCCGGGATCGGCAACACCGCCACCCACTCGGCTGCTTTGGTCTTGTTGGTGTTGGCGGGTGCCGAGCTGCTGGCCGCAGTCACATTAAGAAAGTCCGCCAGCTTGTTGCAGGCTTCTACATCGGTGCCGCCGTCCAAGTAGTGCACCAGATCAATCAGGTCGCCGCCCTTGTCGCTGGTGGCGAAGTCTGACCATGTACCCTTGGCCAAGTTAACCTTGAGTGAGCCGGCGCGTTTATCTGCTCGCGTTGGGTTGGGCGCAGTGTATTCCTTGCCGCCGTCTACGCGCTTGCCACCGGGTAACCAGTGCGCCAGCACGCTATCAATCGCACGCAGGGCGGCGTTTTTCACTTGGGCAAAGGTCGGGTGTTTGGGTTTTTTGTCGGTGGGTTGGCTCATTCATCGCCTCCCTTGCCGTCCGGCTTCGAAGTGGTGCCCGGAAGGTCCAGCACTTCAATGCCTGAAGCGCGAGCGGAGCCGGGCGGTGAGCTGTGTATCACTAGATGGCCTTGGCCAATCCAGAAGTTTTTCTGCACGGCGATGCACACATTCCAGGCCTCACGGGCGACTGCCTCACCGGCCTCGATGATGTTGTTGTCTGCGTCGATGATGGCCAGTCGCGCCGGTCGGCCGTCCGCGGTGGTGAGCTGATAGCCTGTATTGACATTGGCGCTGATGCGGGCGTGCTCAAGGGTGTCTGTCTCAGGGATGCCGATCATATGCATACCCCTGTTTTTTGCTGCGCATTGGCATTGCTTGGGTGGGTTGAGTGATACGCATGGGCGGCAAGTTTTCCGATTTGGTCAAGCATGCCTTCTACAGCCCAGAGGGCCCCCATGATCGTAGCGGGAGAGCTGCAGCGGTCGGGCTCTTCGAACTCGCTTTGCAGCAGCAAAAGAACGGATCGAGCGCGGACGCAAGCGGCGTTTATTGCATCAATCGGCAAGCCAGCATCTGCGCCAGGCGCTATAGCCATCATGCCTTCTGGGGTGTCGTGATGGATGTTGTGCAGGCTCATACTGCACCCCCAGCTTCCAAGGTGCGGGCCTTGTTCATGTGGTGCTGATAGCGGGTAAGGCGAGTGTGCAGGCTTGAATCGGCATGCAAAGCAGCGAAGGCCATGCGGCGATGGGCGGCGGCGCGGAATTTGGACGGATTGAGGGCGTGCAGGTATTTCATGGGCGTTGCTCCTAGAGTTGAGGAGCTGCCACGAATCGCTACTAAACAATTATGGGTGGCAGCTGTGCGCGGGTTAGTAGACCGGGACTCTAGGCACCCGGCGCACCCGAAGGTGCCCCGCGCACAGCCGCCATAACGCGAAGTTACAGGCATAAAAAAAGCGCCTGCTTTCGGATGGGAGACGCCTGTGCGCCTAGAGTTGTTCGGGCTACTAAACCCGTTCGCTGATTTTGCAGCGACGGCGGCAGAGTAGCGCGGTGGTTTGGGGAGTGCAAGCGCGGTTAGCTGGCGCAGGGCTTGCGCGATGACTGACCAAGGCATAAATTGAGCGTGCATAGTGATTCACCTTTAACGCCTCCGGTTACAGCCGGGGGCGTTTTCGTTAGTGGGTAGTGGTGGCGGGGCGCAGCAGGTGCAGCCACTGCAGGTGCTCACCGTGGCGAGCGTTGCGGCGCATCTGATCGAGCGCCTCGGGGTTGGCCATCAGGTTAGGAATGAGCTGGGCTGCGTCTTCAACCACCACACCGGGCGGCACCTCTACGGCCAGCAACACCCAGTCAAGCGTCGGCCAGATGGCCAATAGCACGTGCGCACCCTCGGTTATGGCGCGGTCACGCAGGGCGCGTAAATTCTCCCGACCCTTGGCGGCGGCTGGCGGCAAGATGGCGGCAGCTTGATCGGGCATGCTGTCGAGTACGCTATGCGGCAGAAAGATCGGCATTAGGCGGCCGCCTTGTTACGTGCAGCGATCCGCGCCAGTACCCATGCTTGAACCTCACCCAATACCCACGCCACTGGCGCGCCTCGGGCGGTGCTGGTGCTCAGTTTCACGGCCTGCGGAAAGCCGCTTTCTGGCTGGCGCATCAGCTTGTAAATGGTCGGACGGGCAAGGCCCACGAGGGCTTCCACCTCGGGCATGCGAATCAGCGTGGTGGCTGGGTCGAAGCCTTGGGCGGCCGGCAGGCGGGCGGGTGGTTTGGGCTTGAGCATGATTGGCGCGCTCATGCTTCGGTGCCGTTACGTTTGCGGCTTTCTAGCCACACCAGCACGTCACTGCGGCGGTAGCGGACAAGCGATCCACATTTAACCCACGCCGGGCCACCACGGCGCGTACCGCGCCAAGCGGCCAAGGTGCGGGTCGATAGGCCAAGGGATTCGGCCAGTTGGTCGGGAGTTAAAAGGTCGGTAGGGCTGAAGCCAATTGCGGAAAGGCTTGTGGTGTTGCGCGGGGCTTGAATATTCATGCTGTAGCGTCCTGTATATTGGTTTAGACAGGGCGCAAGCTACGGGCGACAAGGGACATCAACGAGCGGTTATGTCCCTGTTTTTATATGGGTACGCCTCCCGCTCGCATAATTCTTCTGAGTTGTTTTTGGGACAGCTTTTCACGGCCCGACCCAAGTTCTGCTGTCGAGGCTCCATGCACCTTGCCCACTACATCTTTAGCGAGCGTGCCGCCGTTGAGCAATCGACTGGCAGCCTTACAAATACGCAGATTACGCGCCTTAACGTCATCGGCTTTAACCTCGGCGGATTGCCGCCCCGGCTTGTTTATGGCGTCGGCTAGTTGCAAGTAATAGCGCGCATCGCTTAGCAGCTTTACCACGTCTGCGCGGGCTTCAGTTTCAGCGCGTGAACCTTCCTTTCGAAGCTCATCAACCAGCGCTTCAAAATCCTCGGGTGACTCTAATGCGACCGAACCAATCAGCTTAGGGTCGGGGGCATACAGGTCTGTATCGAAGTCGGCAAACCAGCGGCCAAGCACCTCGATTGCGCGGCAGGTGTGATGCAGTGAAAAGGCGGCAGCGTACTGGGCGCCTGTGATTTTTTCTGTCGCGCTGTATCCAATGCTCCAACGCACAGACTCCGCAAGATCATCGCACCGTTGGAATCGCTGCCTTATGTTCGAGGCGTGCCGGCGCACAGCGGCCACAGCATCAACAGCAGTTGGTAACCATTCGCCGCTTTTGCTCTTTTGTTTTTGCCAGCGCTCATGCCCTTGGTGTAACAGTGATAGAGCATCGTCAATAAGGTCGGCCGCACCATCAAACGCAACGTACAGAGCGAACTGCTCTAGATGTTCGACAATTTCAAAGTCTTCAATTGTCAGAGGCGAGCCAATGTAAAAGCGCTGGCTCATAGCTACCCCTCGCCCCTAAAGCGTCGCCCAATATCAGCGCAGGGCCGCGCTGGTGTGCGTTTGGCGGCGCTCAAAGCAGAGCGGCCAGCCGGTAAGGACAGGCTAGGTGTGCGCTCGGTCGGCTGATTTGCAGAACACCAATGGTGTTTTTTTGCCTTGGTGTATGCGATTTCTGCGTTGGTGTTCGATTGGCTGTAGACCATGGTGTGCGTGGCTTGTAGCGTTTCACGAACACCAGAAACACCAAGAACACTAGGTTTTTGCAGGTCACGGTTAAGCATACCTAAACCGCCTTCCCGAACTGACCTTGCACCACGTTGCCGGCTGCCAGTTTGTCCAGGTGATCGGCATACCATTGCATCATGGTCGTGCGCTGCTCCAGATACTGAGCCTTGTTGTAGATGCCGGATATGCCTTCTTCCTTGTGGGCCAATTGCGACTCGATGTGATCTTTTTGCCAGCCGTTCTCACGTAGCAGGGTGCTGGCCGTGTGGCGGGTGCCATGGCCGACCAGGCGCCCCTTGTAACCAATGCCGGCGAATACCTTGTTGATGGTGTTTTCACTGATGGTCGGGTTCTTCGGTCCTACGCCGGGGAACAGCCAGCGATTGCGCCCGGTTAGCCGGTGGAGTTCGCGCAGGGCGTCAACGGCTTGCCGGGGGAGGGGCGACACGTGATCCCGGCGCATCTTCATCTTGTCTGCTGGTGTCGTCCAGGTGCCGGCGTCCAGGTCTATTTCCTTCCACTCGGCCAGGCGCACCATGCCGGGCCGTGATGCCGTCCAGATGCAAAGCCATGCGGCGGTCTTGGCCGTCAGGCGGCTGCTGGTGGTTTTCAGTGCTCGAAGGAACTCCGGTAACTCAGGTTCCAGTAGGTGGGGGTGTTGCAGGGTCTTGGGTGCGGGTGCGGCTATATCGCGTAGCCTGCTGGCCGGGTCGTTCTCTGTCAGCCCCAGGCCGATGGCGCGGCCAAATATCTGATTGACCCAGGTGCGGCATTTCTCGGCTACGTTGTGGGCATTGCGCGCCTCAATCGAAGCCTGCAGGGCGGCGCAGTTGGTACGGGTAATTGCATCAAGCTGCTTGTCACCCAGGGCGGGCAATATGTCCTTGTCCAGATAGGTGCGTATCTTGTTGAGGGTGGAGTCAGCCAGCCCCTTGTCTACTTTGGCTTTAAGCCAGCCATCAGCCGCCGCCCGGAAAGTTCGGGTACTGGCTGAGTCAATGGCAGCCTTGATGGTGCGCTTTTGTTCCTGTGGGTCTATGCCGTCGCTGATCGTGCTGCGCAGATCGGAGGCTTTCTTTCTGGCCAGCGTGCCACTCACCTCGGGATAACCACCAAGGCCAAGCCATGCCCAGTTGCCGGCGCTGTTCTTGTAGCGCAGCTGCCAAGACTTGCCGCCATCGGCCTTAACTCTGAAGTACAGACCTTGGCCGTCTAGTTCGCGGTACTCCTTGGCGCCTGGCTCAAGGGTGGTCAGCACGGTATCTGCCAGCGGGCGGCGCTTTATCTCTGTGCGGTGCATTCCGTGTATCCCAAAGTTAGGGCTTTTGCTAGGGATACAGGTGGGGATACACGGTGTCAAGGTATAGGCATAGACAAGGAGATACAGCCAGAAACAAGAAAGCCCGCACAGGGCGGGCTTTCTAAGGGGTTTGCAAGACTGGTAGAGACTTGCAGATACTGCTATTTGGTGCCCCGAGGGAGACTCGAACTCCCACTCCTTTCGAAAACGGATTTTGAATCCGCCGC
>JAIERD010000532.1 GCA_019747155.1 Pseudomonadaceae bacterium | reverse complement strand
TGAAACTGTCGGTTATCGGATTCGGCTGGAATCAAAAGTCGGCCCGCGCACCCGCATCGAGGTTGTCACCGAAGGCATTCTCGCTCGCCGCTTGCAGGACGACCCGGCGCTGGAAGGCGTCGGTCTGGTGATTTTTGACGAGTTCCACGAGCGCAGCCTGGATGCCGATCTGGCCTTGGCGCTGTGCCTGAATGGCCGCGAGCTGTTTGCCGACGAGAGTGCCGGCGTAGCGCCTCTGAAGATTCTACTGATGTCGGCCACCCTCGAAGGCGAGCGCTTGTCGGCCTTGCTCGGCCAGGCGCCGGTGGTCAGCAGCGCCGGACGCATGTTTCCGGTCGAGATGCGTTGGGGGCGGCCGTTGCAGCAAGGTGACTATATCGAGCCGCGCGCTGTGACCACGGTGTTGCAGGCGTTGGCGGATGAGGCGGGCAGCGTGCTGGTGTTTTTGCCTGGGCAGGCGGAAATCCGTCGGGTGCATGAGCAGCTACAAGAGGCGCTGAGTGGGCGGGTGGATATTTTGCTCTGTCCATTGCATGGCGAGCTGGATCTGGCCGCCCAGCGCGCGGCCATCGAACCGGCACCGGCGGGGCGGCGCAAGGTGGTGCTGGCCACCAATATCGCCGAAACCAGTCTGACCATCGACGGCGTGCGGGTGGTGGTGGATGCCGGTTTGGAGCGGGTGCCGCGCTTCGATCCGGCCAGCGGCATGACCCGTCTGGATACCCAACGGATTTCCCGCGCCTCGGCCACCCAGCGCGCCGGTCGGGCTGGTCGCTTAGAACCTGGCGTCTGTTACCGGCTCTGGTCCGAGGCCCAGCATCAGCAAGCGGCGGCCTACAGCAGCGCCGAGATTCTGCAGGCCGATTTGGCCGGCCTGGCCTTGCAGCTGACCCGTTGGGGCGTGACGCCTGGTGACTTGGCCTGGCTGGATGCGCCGCCGGTTGCCGCCTTTGCCCAGGCCCGCGACCTGCTCGGGCGCCTCGGTGCGCTGAACCCAACAGGCGGCTTGAGTGCCCATGGCCAGGCCATGAGCGAACTGCCGGCGCACCCACGGATCGCGCATTTATTGCTGCGCGGCCATGCCTTGGGGTTGGGGCCGCTGGCTTGCGACCTCGCGGCGCTGTTGGGCGAACGGGATATTTTGCGCGGCGGCGGCGCCGATCTGCATCGGCGTATTGGCCTGCTCAGCGGTGCCGAGACCGCTGGCCGTGGCAGCCAAGGCGGCGTACAGCGGGCGCGGCAATTGGCTCGTCAGTTTCGTGGTTATTTAAACGGCCGGGCGGCTGGTCGTGAGGCGGTGGCGGAACCGAACCATGAGCGCTGGCTCGGTTGCTTGCTGGCCTTTGCCTACCCCGACCGTATCGCCCGACAACGCCGCAGCGGCGGCGCCGAATATCGTCTGGCCAATGGCCGGGCGGCGTTGTTCAGCGAGACCGATGGGCTGATGAAGCACGAATGGTTGGTGATCGCCGATCTCGGCAGCCGTCAGGGCCAGCGTGAAGAGCGAATTTATCTGGCCGCCGACCTCGACTCCGAGTTGTTTGCTGGCCCCCTGGCCGAGCAGGTCAGCACTAACGAGGTGCTCGATTGGGACGAGCGCGAAGGCGTGTTGCGCGCCGAGCGGCAGCGCAAAGTCGGCGAACTGTTGCTCGACACACAGCCGCTGAGCAATCTGGATGAGGCCGCACGGAGTCGCGCCTTGCTCGCTTTGGTGCGCCGCAAAGGGCTGGAGCTGCTGGCCTGGACCCCCGAGCTGCGCCAGTGGCAAGCGCGCTTGGCTTTGCTGCGTCGGCTGGAGCTGGAGTCCGCCGAGGTCAGCCAATGGCCGGACGTCAGCGATGGGGCGCTGCTGGCCAGCCTGGACGACTGGCTGTTGCCCTATCTGAGCAAGGTCAGCCGGCTCAGTCATTTCAGCAACCTGGATTTACCCGGCATGCTCGCCAGCCTGCTGCCCTGGCCATTGCCGCAACGCCTCGATGAGCTGGCGCCGAAGAGCCTGGAGGTGCCCTCAGGCTCGCGCATCGGCATCGACTACCACGAGCAACCGCCGGTGCTGGCGGTGCGCCTGCAAGAGTTGTTTGGCCTGGCCAGCACTCCCCGGATCGCCGGCGGCCGCCAGGTGCTCAAGCTGCACCTGTTGTCGCCGGGCCGCCGCCCGGTGCAGGTCACCCAGGATCTGGCCAGCTTTTGGGCCAACACCTACGTCGAGGTTAAAAAAGACCTCAAGGGCCGCTACCCCAAGCACTACTGGCCGGATGATCCGCTGATCGCCGAACCCACCGCGCGGGCCAAGCCGCGGCGTTAGGTTCGGTTGGCCTAAGTTCGCTATCGCCGGCGCATGTCGCGTTTGCGCCAGTCGCTGTCGGCCACGGCTTGGGCGACTCGGCTATGCTGATGTTTCAGTGGGCAGCGCCCGTTAATTTGCTCCTAGGAGTCGATCATGACTGAGCCGCTAATCGCGCAAAAAAGTCCCTATGCCGTCGAACTGGTGGCCGGTAAGGATTACTTTTGGTGTCGCTGTGGGCACTGCGCCAGGCAGCCATTTTGCGACGGCTCGCATAAGGGGGGCGAACTCACCCCGCTGAAATTTACTGCGGAGAAAGCCGAAACTGTCTGGCTGTGCGGCTGTAAGCACACGCAGTCGCCGCCGCGTTGCGATGGCAGCCATAAGCGTTTGTAAGGTCAATAAAGGGGGCAAGCATGCAGCGCAAGGTGTTCACCAGTAAGGTTTATGAGAACAAAGTGGTGTTGGTGACCGGTGGTTGCTCGGGCATCGGTCGGGCGTTGGTGCTGCGTTTTGCCCAGGCCGGGGCGCGTTTGGTCATTCTCGATTTGCAGCAGACCGAGTTGGATAGCCTGCTGCAACTGGTGCGCGATCAGCACAACGGCGAAGCTCTCGGGCTGTGCTGCGATGTGGCCAATCCGCTGGCGGTGCAACAGGCCGTCGCCCAGGTGCTGGAGCAGTTTGGCGGCATCGATGTGCTGGTCAATAACGCCGGCATCAGCCATCGCAGCAGCTTTGCCGAGACCGAACTGGGGGTGTTTGAGCGGGTTATGGCGGTCAACTACTTTGGCGCGCTGCACTGCACCAAAGCCGCGCTGGAGAGCCTGATCACCCGCCGTGGGCAGATCATCGTGTTGAGTTCGTTGTCGGTGTATGCGCCGCTGCTCTATCGCAGCGCCTACAACGCCAGCAAGCATGCGCTGCATGGTTTGTTTGAAACCCTGCGTTATGAACTCAGTGGTTCGGGGGTCAATGTGATGCTGGTGTGCCCGGGCTTTACCGCCACCGACCTGCGCAAAAACGCCTTGGTGGGTAGCGTGACCTTGGCCAACCAACCGCCGCTGGCGATGCGTAAATTGGCCTCGGCGCGGGATGTGGCCGAGTCGATTTACCGTGGCGCGCTGAAGCGTAAATCCTTGCTGGTGCTGGATAACGTCGATTGGCGTGCACGCTTGCTGGCGCGTTACTTTCCACGCTTGTTTGAGCGGGTGTTACTGCCACGTATGTCGCGCCTCAAGGCCCGCCGGCCTTAGTCGAATAGCCCCTTATCACGCGGCGGTGGGCTAAAGCCCACCCGACAAAATCGACCTGCTACAACTAACGAGCGGCCTGTTAGTCGCGCAGGCGCCTGCCGGCTAGTCGTCTGCGCTCGCCGGTAGGCTAGTGAGCTGCATGTAAAAGCGAAACAGCAGCACGGTGGCGGCCAGTTGCGCAAAACCGTTGGCGCTATCGAGCAGTACCGCCAGCCATTCATTGGGCTGTTCGCCCAGCTGCTGATAGGTCCACCAGTCCAGCAGCCACAACGGCATCAGCACCGCCAACAGGCACGCCGCAATCGGCCAGAAGTAACCCTGAGTCAGGCGCATGCTTTCGCGCATGGCCGCCAGTGGCGGCAGACCGCGCAGTACCAGCAAGTACTCGGCGAAGGCCAGCTTGACCATCACCCACAGCGCCGGCAGTACCAGCAGCGAGGCACCGAGCACGATCAGCAGCGTGCTCAGCACCGCCAGCAGCGCAAAACTTGGCCACAGGCGCAGAGCGGCAGCGAGCAGATCGCGCACCCTCGGTTGCAGTCCACGGCTGCGGGCATCGATAAACAAGATCAAGGCGGCGCTATACAGCGGGTAAAACAGCAAGCCGGCGAGCAGGCTATAACCCATGGACTCGGCGCTGCCGAGCCAGGCGTTGATGGCGTGCTGGGCGAGGTTTTCCAGCACCACCCAAGGCAGGCACAGCAGGGCGATGGTCGGTAAATTGCGACTGAAGAAAAACCAAGTGTCGCGAAGCAGGTTGAGCGGGTTCATCAAGGGCGCATCGGCAGCGGAGGGGCGGTTACTTTAGCCTTTGCTGGGTGCGGACCCAAGCCTCGGCGCCACAAGCGTGCTGGCTGTGCTAAACCGTTGCCGTTTTTTTCGCGCTGCGTTTAGCATTGCTCGCCCCCGTGGGGGCCATCTAGCGATATAGGAGTTAGCCCTTGAGTATTCATATTCGTGACGCGACACCGGCCGACGCCGGGCAAATTTTGGCGTTTATCACCGAATTGGCCATTTACGAAAAGGCCGAGCACCAGGTCATAGCCAATGTGGACGATATTGAACAAAGTTTGTTCGCCGCCGATTCACCCGCGCGTGGGCTGATCTGTAGTTTGGACGGTCAGCCGATTGGCTTTGCGGTGTACTTTTTTAATTACTCGACCTGGCTCGGCCGCAAGGGGTTGTACCTGGAAGATTTGTATATTTCACCGCAGCAGCGTGGTGCCGGAGCCGGCAAGCAAATGCTGCGGCATTTAGCCCGAATCGCCTGCGACACTGGCTGTGGTCGGTTTGAATGGAGCGTGCTGGACTGGAATGAACCTGCGATCAAGTTCTATCAGTCCCTCGGTGCTGCGCCTCAGGAGGAATGGGTTCGCTACCGCATGGATGGCGCTACTTTGCAGGCGTTTGCCCATAGCGACCGCTGAGACCGGCGCTCTTGTCGGTTAAGCAGCGTTAATGGGAGCGCTGTCTGCGGGTGGTGGTCGATGTGCGCGTGCGCCCGGTCGCGGCTTCGCACATACTCCAGCTCCGCATTTGCCCCAGGAGTTGCTGGTGAAAAAAATCGCCGTGTTCGCCGATGTCCAGAACCTCTACTACACGGTGCGCCAAGCCCATGGCTGTCACTTTAACTATGCCGCCCTGTGGGCCGACATCAGTCAGCGCGGGCAGATAGTGACGGCCTACGCCTATGCCATCGACCGGGGCGATGCTAAGCAGCAGCAGTTCCAGCAGATCCTGCGTAACTTGGGTTTTGTGGTGAAGCTCAAGCCCTATATCCAGCGCAGCGATGGTTCGGCCAAGGGCGATTGGGATGTGGGCATTTGCATCGATATTCTCGAGGTGGCGCCGCAGGTCGATGAGGTGGTGTTGGCCTCCGGCGATGGCGATTTCGATCTGTTATTGGATAAAATCCGCAGCCGCGACGGCGTCGAAGCCACCGCCTATGGCGTGCCGGGCCTGACCGCGCAATCGCTGATCCGCGCCGCCAGCCGCTATGTGCCGATTGAAGGTGGGTTGCTGCTTAAATCGTAGGGTGGTCAACGCGAAGCTTGGCCACCAGCTTTACCTGCCATTTGACCCAGATACACCCGTCCCAGGCATACATTGACCGGGACATACATTGATCGGGATAACCGCACGGTGGCCAACGCTTCGCGGTTGTCCACCCTACCTATTCCCCCGCTTACTGGATTTTTCGTGGAACGCATCGCAGTCATCGACTTTGAAACCACCGGCATGTCGCCCGGACAAAATTGCCGCGCCACCGAAATTGCCGTGGCCCTAGTGGAAGACGGTCGCATCGTTGCGCGCTATCAAAGCCTGATGAACAGCGGCGCCTATGTGCCCCCCTTTATCGAGAGCCTGACCGGCATCAGCAACGCCATGCTGCGTAATGCACCGCCGGCGGCGCAGGTGATGGCCGAGGTGGCCGAGTTCGTCGGCGCAACGCCCTTGGTGGCGCATAACGCCTCGTTTGACCAGAAGTTCTGGGACGCCGAGCTGGCGCTGATTAAGCGCCTGCGGGTGCAAAACTTTGCCTGCTCGATGCTGCTGGCGCGGCGCTTATTGCCCCAGGCGCCCAATCACAAGCTCGGCACCCTGAACAGCTGGGCCCAATTGCCGAACACCGGCAAGGCCCACCGGGCCATGGCGGATACGGAAATGGCCGCCAACCTGATGCTGTTTATGGCCGAGCTGCTGCGTCAGCGGCACGGCATACCGGCGATTTCCCATCAGCTGCTGTGCAACTTGCAGAAGGTGCCAGCGGCGAAGATCGCTGAGGCGCTGAGCCGGGCGCGCGACAGCCGTTAGGCCGCAAAGCCGCAGACAATCGCTTGCCGTGGGGGCGGACAGGGTAAACTGCTGGCATTCCCGTAAATGCCCTGGTTATTCCCATGACTTTCGCCGCCCTTGGCCTGATTGAACCCCTGCAGCGCACCCTCGACGAGCTCGACTACAAAATCCCTACGCCGGTGCAGGCAGCGGCTATTCCCGCCGTGTTGGCCGGTCGTGACCTGATGGCCGCCGCGCAAACCGGCACCGGCAAGACCGCAGGCTTTGCCTTGCCGCTGCTGCAGCGGCTGATGCTGGAAGGTCCAGTGGTGGCCAGCAACTCGGTGCGCGCTTTGGTGTTGGTACCGACCCGCGAGCTGGCCGAGCAAGTTCACGAGAGCTTTCGTACCTACGGCCAACACCTGCCGCTGAGCACCTTCGCCGCCTACGGTGGGGTCAGCATCAACCCGCAGATGATGAAGCTGCGCAAGGGCGTCGATGTGTTGGTGGCCACTCCCGGCCGGCTGCTGGATCTGTTCCGCCAGAAAGCCCTGAAGTTTTCTCAGCTGCAAACCCTGGTGCTGGACGAAGCCGACCGCATGCTCGACCTAGGCTTTGCCGACGAGCTGCGTTCGATCTACGCCGCCTTGCCGAAAAAACGCCAGACCCTGCTGTTTTCCGCAACCTTCTCCGATGCCATTCGGGTGTTGGCCGAGCAGATGCTGGATAACCCGCTGACCATCGAAGTCAGCCCGCGCAACGTCACCGCCAGCAACGTCAAGCAGTGCGTGATTACCGTCGACAAGAAGCGCAAAACCGAGCTGTTTTGCCATCTGCTGAAAAAACACAGCTGGAGCCATGCGCTGGTGTTCGTCAAAACCCGCAAGGGCGTCGATGAGCTGACCGAGTTGCTGCAAAAACAAGGCCTCAACGTCGATGGCATTCACGGCGACAAGCCGCAAGCCACCCGTCAGCGCGCGCTGGATCGCTTCAAGGCCCGCGAAGTACAGATACTGTTTGCCACCGACGTGGCGGCGCGCGGCTTGGATATCGATGACCTGCCCTTGGTGGTCAACTTCGATCTGCCGATTGTGGCCGAAGACTACGTGCATCGTATCGGCCGCACCGGCCGCGCCGGTAACAGCGGTCAGGCGATCTCGCTGGTCTGCGCCGATGAGGTCAATCTGCTGGCGGCCATCGAAGTGCTCAGCGGCCAGAGCTTGAAGCGTGTCGAAGAAGCCGACTTTATCCCCGAACATCGGGTGCCGCTGATCGATGCAACTGGGCAGGTGCTGAAGAAATCCAAGAAGCCGAAAAAGCCGAAAGTGGTCGGCGGTGGCGGCAAGAAAAACCTCGGCAAGTGGATGGAAAGTAACGAACCGGCCGAGCCGCAGGTGAAGATAGTGCGCAAGATTCCGGTGTTTAACACCGGGCCGAAAAAGAAGAAGTAAGAAAGTGGTGAGTGGGGAGTGGGGAGTGGGGAGTGGGGAGTAGAGGAAGTGGGGTGAACTCCCTACTTTCTACTTCGCCCCAAGCGCATCCAATTGCCGCTTGTGCATGGCCGCTTGGGTGGCGTCGTAGATCACCACGCAAATGTGCTCGATCGAGCCGGTGGCGCCCGCCAGCGGCAGTAGCGTGACGTTCTGGTACATAAAGTCGGCTTGCCCGGTGATCGGCTGATAGTTCTTGAAATGCACCAAGTACGGATGTTGCTCCCACAGGCTAAAAGCGCGGGTGCCCAGTTGCAGTACGGTGTCGACTTTACGGCGAAACCACGGCTCGTCGATCTCGCTAAATAAGCTAAACAGCGATTTGCCATACACCTGATCCGGGCCCATGCCGGAATGGTTTTCCATAAAGCTGTTCCACACCTCGACCTGATAGTGGCGGTCGAGCACTATTACGCCGACATCGATGCACTGGACTATATCCAGCAGCCAGTGGACTTCATTGATGTCGATTTGGGCGGCCATGGAGGGTTCTCGCTGCTAGTTGAGCAGGTAATTGATTTTATGGCTGAGGCGCTGGATCGAGTCTTCGGTAAACAGCAGCAGCAGGTCAAAATGTACGTTGTGGCCTTCCAGGCTGTAGCTGATTTCCACCGCCAGGGTTTTGCGCCAGCGCCTTTGGTTGACGTGAATCAGGCTGTCGATCGAGCTGTG
The DNA here is from genome assembly GCA_019747155.1 of Pseudomonadaceae bacterium. Classification (GTDB taxonomy): domain Bacteria; phylum Pseudomonadota; class Gammaproteobacteria; order Pseudomonadales; family Pseudomonadaceae; genus Aquipseudomonas. The sequence continues at coordinate 4,336 of JAIERD010000532.1, read as the reverse complement.
CAAGCCCAGCAGTTGCGGGTGGCCTTGGGAGAAGCGCACATCAATTTGCTCGGAGATGCCGCTTAGGCAGGCGCCGATCAGAATGCTGGCCAGGTCCAGCAGCATCTCCGCAGTTTCTACATCGTTGCGTGGCTGCCAGTTAAACAGTTTGCCGATGTCGGACATTTCCGAGTCGTGAAACAGCAGCAGCGCCTCGCCGGCAATCCCGTCGCCAATAAAACCCTGGCACAAGGCGCTGCAACGCTCGCCACGCTGGGCATCGGCGAGGGTCATGTGCAACTCGCTGACTTCAAAAATATTCACCGCCGGCACCGGCAGCTCGACAAACACCCCCAGCACCTTGGCCAGTAGGGCGGCGGCGCGGCCCATGGCGACGTTGCTGATTTCGCGCAGGGCATCGCGGAAATTTATTTTCAGCTCAAAGCTTGGCCGTGGCGGCACGGGCTCAGGGCTGGCGACGGCGCTATCGGGTGGGTTGAGCAGGCCGAGGCGTTCGAGGGTCTGGCGCAGCTCCTCAGGGTTGGCGGGCTTTTTGATAAAGGCCAGGGCGCCGAGCTCAGTCACCCGGCGGATGGCTTCTTCTTGCACGTCGCCGGACACTACTATGACTTTCGGCGTCAGGCCTTCGCTGCGCAGTGCCGCCAGCACCTCAAAGCCGTCCATCACCGGCATGGTCAGGTCGAGCAGCATGACCTCGGCCAGCCCTTGGCGAATCATGTCCATGGCTTCTTCGCCATGACACGCTTGGCTAATGCTTACCGGCCATTCAGGCGGCAGCGCGCGAATCAGCTGCTTGCGCGCCATCATGGAGTCATCGCAGACCAGTAGCCCAATCACCATTGCGCTCACACCGCCATCAAAAAAGTGCCGGGCTTCTTGCCGGCTTAGCTGCAAGCATAGCCGGCAACGCTGGGTAGCGCGATCAGTGCCGGTTTGCGCTTGGCCGGCTAGAGCGCACGCTGCAGATAGCGGTGGGCGGCAATGCCCGGCAAATGCGAGGCGGTTTCCCGTTGCACGGCAAAGCCCAGTCGTTCATACAGCGCTTGGGCACGCGGGTTACTGGCGGCGACATCCAGCGCACAACGGCTAAAACCGGCGGCTCGGCCCTGTTGCAGGAGAAAGTCGATCAACTGGCTGCCAATCCCTTGGCCGGTGATCGCGCTGCTGACGCCCAGATGTGCCAGGTAGAAGGTGCGCTTGGGCGGCGGGGCGATGATGCGTTCCAGTTGCACGCCGCGCCAGAGCACTTTCCAGCACTGCAGCGGGCCATAGAAACGGATGATCTGGCTGGCGGCCAGCAGTAGGTTAGCCAGGTTGGCCTCGCCACTTTGGGCGGTGCCGCTGGCCACCACCTGGCCGTCCTGGCTGCCAACCCAGTGCTGACGGTAACCGAACTGACCGCGACCACGAACAAACACCCAGCGCAAAAAGTCTTGGGCGTCGCCCTTGGCCGTGCAGGCAAAGGCGTAGTCAAAGGCTGCCGGCCCTGAGCTGTAAATCAGCGGAACGGCGGCGGCAACGTCATCCGGCAGGGCGCGGCGAAAGGCTAGAGGCATGGCAGGGCTCGGGCTGATTGGTGATAAAGCAATCTAGCACGATGGTTCTAAGTTGTCCGCTGCGCTACGGCTGATCAGTCCACCGCGCGTTGTTGCAGCCACGTCAGCATGCCGAGGCCCGCCGCGCGGCCGGAGGCGAAGCAGGCGCTGAGTAGATAGCCGCCGGTGGGCGCTTCCCAGTCGAGCATCTCGCCAGCGCAGAACACTCCGGGCAATTGGCGCAGCATCAACTCGGCAGTGAGCGCCTCGAAGGGCACGCCGCCGGCCGTGCTGATCGCCTCGTCCAGCGGCCGGGTTTTTACCAGGCGCAGCGGCAGAGCTTTGATTGCGCTGGCCAGTAGGCCTAAGTCGGCAAAGCTGGCGGCGTCGGTTAGTTCGCGCAGCAAACCGGCGCGTACGCCCTCCAGGCCCAGTTGGCTGCGCAAGTGATTGCTGAGCGATTTGCTGCCGCGCGGTTTGCGTAGCAATGCCTCGATTTGCGCCGAGCTTTTGTTTGGCAGCAGATCGAGATAAGCCGTCGCCGAGCCCTGGCTGTTGATTTGCTCTCTGATCTGCGCCGACAGCGCATAGATCAAACTGCCCTCGACTCCAGTGCGGGTGACTACGAATTCGCCGAGCCGTGGCGCTTGTTGGTCGAGGCTGATGGCGCTGGATTTGACCGGCGCACCGGCGAACTTATCGGCAAATAACGGGCTCCAGCCGGCCACTTCGAAGCCACAATTGCTCGGCTGCAACGCCGTCAGTGCTACGCCGCGCTCGGCCAGCAGCGGCAGCCAGGCACCATCCGAGCCCAGTCGCGCCCAGCTGCCGCCGCCGAGCGCCAGCAGCACGGCGTCGGCCTGCACCGCGTGTTCGCCATCGACGCCGGCGATGCGCAGGCTGCCATCAGGGTTCCAACCCAGCCAGCGACTGCGGGTGTGCAGGCTGACGCCCTGCTCGCGCAGGCGCTTGAGCCAGGCGCGCAGCAAGGGCGCGGCTTTCATGTCGGTGGGGAAGACCCGCCCGGAGCTGCCGACAAAAGTCTCGATGCCCAGGCCGTGAATCCACTCGCGCAGTTGCGTGGCGCCGAACTCGCTCAATAGCGCGGTCAGTTCGGGGCGGCGGGCGCCGTAGCGCGACAGAAAAGCGGCCTGGGGTTCGGCGTGGGTGATATTCATGCCGCCCACGCCGGCCAGCAAAAACTTGCGGCCGACCGAGGGCATGGCGTCGAACAACTCGACCTTAATCCCGGCCTGCGCCAATACCTCGGCCGCCATCAAACCGGCTGGGCCGCCGCCAATAATGACGACGTGCGAAGTGGAGCGCTGGGCTGATTCGGTCATGGGCGTCGGCTGTTGATCTCGGGGCGGGCATTCTACCCGAGAGCGTGCGGCCTTGGTCTGTGCTGCGATTTTAGCGGCGTACTCGTTATGGAGTGGCAATCTATTTGTAGGGGGGCTTCAGCCCACCGCACCGAAACGCGAGACGCTTGGTGGGCTAAAGCCCACCCTACGATGCTACTGCGGGCGCTGCGGCTGGCTGTCGATAATGGCGCGGTTACGCCCGGCATCTTTAGCTTGATAGAGGCATAGATCAGCGCGTTGCAGCAGGGTTTCCCAATGCTCGCCGCGTTGCAAAAGGGCGCCGCCGCTGGACATGGTCACCGGCCCGCCGGGGCTTTTTAACTGCTCGGCAACCTGGGTTTGCAGGTGCTCGGCGGCGGTGCGCAAACTGGCCAGATCGGTGTTCGGCAGCAGCAATAAAAACTCTTCGCCGCCAAAGCGAAACAAACTGTCCTCTTTACGCGAGTGGCTTTTGACCAGGTCAACGAAGTCCATCAGCACCTGGTCGCCGGCCAGGTGGCCGTGCTTGTCGTTGATCTGCTTGAAGTGATCGAGGTCCATCAGCAGCACGGCATAGTTATCGCCGTGGCGACGTTGCACTGCGGCGGCAGTTTTCAGCGCTTCATTCATGGCCCGGCGGTTGCGCGCGCCCGTCAGCGGATCGAGCACCGACAATAACTGCAACTGGTCGCGCTGGTTATGGGTGCGATAGGCGAAGATAAAACTCATAAAGCTGGCCATCAGGCTGGTGACCAGAAATGACACCATCTGATAGTGGCTCTCGAACACTGTGCCTGGCACGCTCAGGGCGTAGCCCAGCAAGGTGCTCAGCACCAGCAGCATGGCCAGCAGCGCCTTGCCCGGTGAGACCATAAAGAAGTTGAACAGAATCAGCGGGTAGATCCAGAACAGCCCATTGATCCCCAGCTTGATGGTGATCAGGGTTGCCGCAGCCGAAAAAATAACCGACACGGCGATGCCCGGTTTGACCGTGTCGCCGCTGCGCCAGGCATAAAACACTGCGGCAATGGTCGAGCAGACGATGATGACGTCGGCCACCCCCACCACATAATTACCTTCCAATAACCGATACACCGCATAGGGCGAAATACCAATCACGCCAATCACGCCCATCAAGGTAATGATCGAGAGCTGGAAATCGGTGCGCAGACGCCTAAGCAATCGCGAGTTTTGCATGGTGATGGGCGCTTCTTATAATTGTTATGGGCTAACAGGCCGTTGAAAAACTACTGCGCTCGGCCATGCGGCGTTGAAAGCAGCCTCACAAAAGCGCAGCGTTGAACGCGCTTCAGCGCGGCCCCAGAGGGGTGAGCAAAGCGAATCAAATGCTCATGTACAACTCGTACACTGCGCCTTTGACTCACTACGTTCGCCCTGCGGGCCAGCCTACGGCTGTTACTGCGCTTCGCTACGTTTCGGCTGATTTCGCCTTGCCTG
>JAIERD010000409.1 GCA_019747155.1 Pseudomonadaceae bacterium | reverse complement strand
GTGCAAACTGAAACGAAACCGCCCCAGCGACACCGCGTCGCACCTGTGGAACCCCTAATGTCAGTCAAAAACCCGATCCGCGGCCTGTGCCAACAGTCCACCTTTCTTATCAGCGCCGCCAAGGTCGATCAGTGTCCGCCGGACGTTGGTCGTGAAGTCGCCTTTGCCGGACGTTCCAACGCCGGCAAATCCAGCGCGCTGAATACTCTGACCCACGCGGGTCTGGCGCGCACCTCGAAAACTCCGGGGCGCACGCAACTGCTTAACTTTTTCAGCCTGGATGATCAGCACCGTCTGGTCGACTTGCCCGGCTACGGTTATGCCAAGGTGCCAATCCCGCTCAAACTGCACTGGCAGCGCCATCTGGAAGCCTACCTGGGCAGCCGCAACAGCCTCGCCGGGCTGATTTTGATGATGGATATCCGCAAACCCCTGACCGACTTCGATCAGTTGATGCTCGACTGGGCCGTCGCCAGCCAGATGCCGATGCACATTCTGCTGACCAAGGCCGACAAACTGACCTTTGGCGCCGCCAAGAACACCCTGCTCAAGGTCCAGCAAGAGATTCGTCAAGGCTGGGGCGAGGCGATCAGCATCCAGCTGTTCTCGGCGCCCAAGCGCATGGGCATCGAAGACGCCTATGAAGTGCTGACCCAATGGCTCGGCCTACTGGACGATCCCGAAGCTGAAGAGACTGAAGAGCAAGACGACGCCACCGAGGAATAATCCTCCGCAGGGCCAAAAAACGGGCAAAAAAAACCCCGAGCTTCGTAGGGGAGAAGACGCTCGGGGCTCAACACTGGCCCGTGAAAGCAAGGCCAGAGATCTGCCACACTCAACAAGGAACAAAATGGCCACACCAGCCATTCATAAGTTCTGACGCCGATTGGGGCGACAAGTTCAGCGGCAGATCAATCCCTTGCGAGCAAGCGCAGCCGGTCTAATCGCCAGCTGCGCTAAGGCTCCCGTTAGTGCGCCTCATCCCAGTTAGCGCCCACCCCGACCTCAACCAAGAGCGGCACCGCCAACTCAGCGGCAGCGCCCATCAACGCCTGTAACTGCGCCGAAACTTCTGCAACCAGTTCGCTACGCACCTCCAGCACCAGCTCATCGTGGACCTGCAAGATGACCCGCGCATCGAGCCCGGATTCGCTCAACCAGTTATCCACCAAGACCATGGCGCGCTTGATGATATCGGCGGCGGTGCCTTGCATCGGCGCGTTGATCGCCGTGCGTTCGGCGCCTTTGCGCAGGCCGGCGTTTTTCGAGTGGATGTCGGCCAGGTACAGGCGGCGACCGAACAGCGTCTCGACATACCCCTGCTCGCTGGCCTGCTCACGGGTGCGTTCCATATAGGCCAGCACGCCCGGGTAGCGGGCAAAATAGCGTTCGATATAGGCCTGCGCCTGCTTGCGATCACAGCCAATTTGCTTGGCCAAACCAAAGGCGCTCATGCCATAAATCAGCCCGAAGTTGATCGCCTTGGCGCTGCGCCGCTGATCGGTAGTGACCTCCGCCAGTTCGACGCCAAACACTTCCGCCGCCGTGGCTTTGTGCACGTCGAGGTTGTGCCGAAAGGCGTGCAGCAGCCCTTCATCCTGGGCCAGGTGCGCCATGATCCGCAGCTCGATCTGCGAATAATCCGCCGCCACCAGCTGATAGCCAGACGGGGCGATAAAAGCCTGACGAATCCGTCGGCCTTCGGCGCTGCGAATCGGAATGTTCTGCAGGTTGGGATCACTGGACGACAAGCGTCCGGTGGCCGTGACTGCCTGATGGTAAGAGGTGTGAATGCGCCCGGTGCGCGGATTGATCTGCTCCGGCAGGCGGTCGGTGTAGGTGCTTTTCAGCTTGCTCAAGGAGCGGTACTGCATCAGCACCTTGGGTAGCTCAAAGTCCTGCTCGGCCAGTTCAGCCAACACCGCTTCGGCGGTCGAGGCCTGACCCTTGGCGGTCTTGCTGAGGATCGGTAGCCCGAGCTTCTCGTACAGAATCACCCCCAACTGCTTGGGCGAGCCGAGGTTGAACTCCTCGCCGGCGATGGCAAAAGCCTGGCGCTCCAGCTCCACCAGCTTGTCGCCCAGCTCGACGCTGTGCTCGCCGAGCAACTTGGCGTCCACCAAGGCTCCTTGCCGCTCGATGCGCGCCAGCACCGGCACCAGCGGCATTTCAATCTCGCGCAAGACCTTGGCCAGACTCGGGATGGCTTGTAATTGGGGCCACAACGCCTGGTGCAAACGCAGGGTCACGTCGGCATCTTCGGCAGCGTAAGGGCCGGCCTGCTCGATGGCGATTTGATCGAAGGTCAGCTGCTTGGCGCCCTTGCCGGCAATGTCTTCGAAGGCGATGGTGCTGTGCTCGAGGTATTTCAGCGCCAGCGCATCCATATTGTGGCGGCTGGCGGTGGCGTTGAGCACATAAGACTCAAGCATGCTGTCGAAGGCCACGCCGCGCAGCTGGATGCCTTGGCTCGGGTCACCGTCTATGCCGCAGTTGGCCAGGATATTGATGTCGTACTTGGCGTTCTGGCCGACCTTGGCCTTGTGTGGATCTTCCAGCAGCGGCTTGAGCGCTTTGAGCACCATCTCGCGGTCCAGCTGCGCCGGCACACCCATATAGGAATGGGTCAGCGGCACATAGGCCGCCTCATGGGCGCTGACGGCGAATGAGATGCCCACCAGTCGCGCTTGTTGCGCATCGATGCTGGTAGTTTCGGTGTCGAAGGCGATCAGCTCGGCGTGCTGCAACTTCTCCAGCCAGACGGCAAAGCGGGCGGCATCCAGAATGGTTTCGTAAGCGCCGGACAAGCCCGCAACGGCTTCAACCTCGGCAGCTTCAGCCAGCGGCGCGACCTCAACTGCGGCGCTGTCCGCCGCCTCAACAACCTCAGCAGCTGGCGCACTGGCCGAGGCGCGTAAATCAAACAAGCCCTCACTGACCGGCTCGCTCGCCGCAACCGGCACCGCTGGCGGGTTGGGCAGTTGCGCCAGCCAGCTCTTGAACTCCAGCTCGCGGTACACCGGCGCCAGCAGCAGTGGATCGATCGGCCGCATGTGCAAATCGTCGATCTGCACATCCAGCGGCACATCCAGTTTGATGGTCGCCAGCTCATAGGACAGATAGGCCATCTCGCGGTGTTCGGTCAGCTTAGCGGCCAGGCTCTTGGCGCCACGGATCGGCAGTTCGGCGACTTTATCCAGGTTGGCGTAAAGCACATCCAGCCCGCCGCCGATGCCAACCAGCAAGCCCAGCGCAGTTTTCTCGCCGACCCCGGCGACGCCAGGGATGTTGTCGGCTTTGTCGCCCATCAGCGCCAGGTAATCGATGATCAACTCGGGGCCGACGCCGAACTTGGTTTTCACCCCTTCGACGTCGTAGACGCTACCGGTCATGGTGTTGACCAGCGTCACCAGCGGGCAGACCAGCTGCGCCATGTCCTTGTCGCCGGTGGAAATCACCACTGGCCGGCCGAGTGCCGCGCTTTGCCGGGCCAGGGTGCCGATCACGTCATCCGCTTCGACGCCTTCGATGCACAGCAGCGGATAGCCCAGGCCACGCACACAGGTGTGCAGTGGCTCGATCTGCAGACGCAGCTCATCGGGCATCGGCGGGCGATGGGACTTGTACTCGGCAAATAATTCATCGCGAAAGGTTGGCCCTTTCGCGTCAAATACCACCACAAAAGGGCTCACGGGATACTGCTTGCGCAGGCTTTTGAGCATGTTTAACACGCCCTTCACCGCGCCAGTGGGTAAACCCTTGGAGGTGGTCAGCGGCGGCAGGGCGTGAAAAGCCCGGTACAGGTACGAAGAACCGTCCACCAGGACTAAAGGCGCTTGGCTCATGAGCAGGATCAACCTTCTTTGGCGGCTCGGCGCTACAATGTCCGAACCAATGACGAGTAAAAAAGAGGCAAGGTTACCATGCGCACACTTCACCGCCTGTTGCTGGCCAGCTTGTTGGCGCTCAGCCCGCTTGCCGTAATGGCCGAGGACGCACCGACTGCCGAGCCGGATGTAACCATCCGCCAGGACGGCGACAAGACCATCCAGGAATACCGCCTGAATGGCTTCCTGTACGCCATCAAGATCACCCCAAAGGGCATGCCGCCGTATTTCTTGGTACGCGCCGATGGCAGTCAGGGCAACTTTATCCGCTCCGACCAGCCCGACATGCTGATTCCATCCTGGGAAATTTTCAGCTGGTAAGTGCCGGTCCTCAAGCGTTAAGGAGTCGCCGCCATGTCGGTGTTCACCCTGGTTGAACGCGCCGAACTAGAAGCCTTCCTCGCCCCTTATGGGCTGGGCCGGCTACTGGAATACAAGGGCATTGCTGAAGGCTCCGAAAACAGCAATTTCTTTGTCAGCCTGGAGGCCGGCGAGTATGTGCTGACCCTGGTTGAGCGTGGCCGACGCGGCGACCTGCCCTTTGTCGTCGAGTTGCTGCAACGCCTGCACAGCGCCGGCCTGCCGGTGCCCTACGCGCTTGCCACGCAAAGCGGCGAAACCCTGCGTGAATTGGCCGAAAAACCGGCGCTGCTGCAACTGCGGCTGCCCGGCAAACACATCAGCCGACCCAACTCCCAGCATTGCCGCGAAGTGGGACAGTTGCTGGCGCGTCTGCACCTGAGCACCCGCGAGCAGATACTCGAGCACCAAAGTGATCGTGGCCTCGACTGGATGCTCAGCGAAGGGCCGCTGCAGGCGCTGCAACTGCACGATGAGCAGCTGCCGCTGCTACGCGATAGCCTGGCTGAACTGGCCGAACAACACGCTCACATCCTCAGCCTGCCGCGCGCCAACCTGCATGCCGATTTGTTTCGCGACAACCTATTGTTCGACGGCCCGCACCTGAGTGGGCTGATCGACTTCCACAACGCCTGTGCCGGCCCGATGCTCTATGACGTGGCGATCAGCGTGAATGACTGGTGCTCGACCGCCAATGGCCGTCTGGATGCCAGTCGCACCCGCGCCCTGCTCGGCGCCTACGCCAGCCTGCGGCCCTTTACCGCCGCCGAGGCGCACCTGTGGCCAACCTTGCTGCGCGTCGCCTGCCTGCGCTTTTGGCTGTCGCGATTGATCGCCATCCACCAACCCGCCGCAAGCGGCGTGCATATCAAAGACCCCACCGAGTTCCAGCGCCGCCTAGAGCAACGCCAGCAGGTCAGTTTGCAGTTGCCCTTTGCCTTGTAGCTTGCCGCAGCGCATCTACTTAGGTTGTAGGTTATATAACCAGCGCTCACCTGCTGGGTTAGCCACAGGCTCCAGTTGGCCGAATTCGCTCTTGTCGATCAGCACTTCCAACCGCGCTTGGGCGTTGTATTCGCAAAAGCGCAGCTGGAACCGGGTGTCAGCGGGCAGCTGAATACCACTTGCATCATGCAAGGCGATGCGGCTGCGGTAGTCGTGAAAATCGCTGCCGCAGAGCAGGTCAAAATCGCCTGCGTGCCAGCGCCCAGCGCAGTATCCAGCAAGGCTAAAAATACCCAGCAACAGCAGCAATGCCAAGCCTTTCAGCCACGTCTGGCGAGTCATGGCGATCTCCTTTTATAAAGCTTGCAGGCAATTGCTGAGGCCATCGGCCAAGTGACTGAGCAACTGCTCGTAACCGCTGGCCGTGACCGGCAATTGACCGCCCATGGCATCCAGCTCGGCCAGGGTCACCGGCAAACCGGCACTCAGGGTTTGCGCCAAACGCGGGCGCAGTGGCGGCTCGCTAAATACGCACGTGGGGCCGGCGGCCTGCAACTGTTCGCGCATCTGCGCCACGTGCTGGGCGCCTGGCTGCACTTCGCTGGCGACGCTAAACACACCAAGGTGCTTGAGACCGTAGGCCGCCTCGAAATAGTCGAAGGCTTCATGGAAGACAAAATACGGCTTGCCCTTGACCCCAGCCAGGCGGCTTTGCAGCTGTTGATCGAGGGTTTTCAAGCGCGCCGTGAAGGCCTGCAAATTGGCCTGATAACGGCCGGCATTAGCCGGGTCGACGGCGCTCAAGTCGGCGGCCATGCGGCTGGCAATCACCTGGGCATTGGCCGGCAGCAACCACAGGTGGGCATCCAGGGTGCCGGGGCGATGGTCGTGATCGTGCTCGGCGGCCGGTTCTGCAGGCTGGTGATCATGCTCATCAGCGTGTTCGCCCTCGCCAAAATGCCGCAGTTGCAGACCGGGCAAATCTTGCACCGCAACAGTGGGCTGGCGGCGACCGGCCAGTACCCGTGGCAGAAAGCTTTCCATGTCCGGGCCTATCCAATAGAGCAGCTGTACTTCTTGCACCCGCCGCACATCGGAGGGCCGCAGCGCGTAGCTATGCGCCGAGGCGCCGGGCGGCAGCAGCACTTCGGGGCTGGCGATACCTTCTTGCACGGCGGCGGCGATCAACTGCAGCGGTTTGATGCTGGTGAGCAGGCGCACCTCGGCACTGGCACCGATGGCAAAACAACTGAGAAACAAGCCAAACAAGAGACGGGACACGAAATAACACCTGCATGGGGAGAGGAATAGCCTCGGAAAGCGTTATAGAATAACGTCTCTTCATCCAGACGTCTGCCGCCCCATGCTCAAGCCCTATACCGCCAAGGCCCCGCTGGCCTGTTTACCCCACGATCATTCGCACTGCGTCAGCAGCGCGCTGGCCGAGGCCGAGGCTGTCTGCGCGCAACGCGGGGTGCGCCTGACCGCCCTGCGCCTGCGGGTTCTGGAGCTGGTTTGGCAGAGCCACAAGCCGCTTGGCGCCTATGACATTTTGGCCGTGCTGACTGAGGCCGATGGCCGCCGCGCCGCCCCGCCGACCGTTTATCGGGCGCTGGATTTTCTCCAGGAAAACGGCTTGGTCCATCGCATCGCATCGCTGAATGCCTTCGTTGGCTGCAATCAACCCGAGCATCCGCACCAGGGCCAGTTTTTGATTTGCCGCGCCTGCCACACCTCAATCGAGCTGGAGCAAAGCAGCATCAGCCAAGCGATTGTCAGCAGCGCCGCCAGCGTGGGTTTTAGTGTCGAAGGCCAGACGGTGGAAGTGGTCGGGCTCTGTGCCAGTTGTCAGGTGCCTGCATGAGCGACGCACTGATCCGTCTCGACGGCATTTGTGTCGGCTTCGGCGGCCAGACGGTGTTAGAGGACGTGCAACTGAGCGTTAACGCCGGCGAAATCGTCACCCTGATCGGCCCCAACGGCGCCGGCAAAACCACCCTGGTGCGCGCCGTGCTCGGCCTGCTCAAACCCGACAGCGGCACGGTCTGGCGTCAGCCGAAACTGCGCATCGGCTATATGCCGCAAAAACTCCAGGTGGATGCCTCGCTGCCGCTGTCGGTGCTGCGTTTCTTGCGCTTGGTGCCCGGTGTCGACCGCCCACGGGCTTTGGCGGCGCTGGAAGAAGTCGGCGCGACTCAGGTGATCGACAGCCCAGTGCAGAGTATTTCCGGCGGCGAATTACAGCGCGTGTTGTTGGCCCGGGCGCTGCTGCGCGAGCCGGAACTGCTGGTGCTCGACGAGCCGGTGCAGGGCGTCGACGTCGCCGGCCAGGCCGAGCTGTACAGCCTGATCACCCGTCTGCGCGACCGCCACGGCTGCGGCGTGCTGATGGTCTCCCACGACCTGCACCTGGTAATGAGCACCACCGACCAGGTGATCTGCCTGAACCGCCATGTCTGCTGCTCCGGCCACCCCGAGCAGGTCAGTAACGACCCGGTGTTTGTCGAAATGTTTGGCGAAGATGCCAAGAGCCTGGCCGTCTACCACCACCGCCACGACCACGGCCACGACCTGCATGGCAGCGTGGTACTGGGCAAACCCCATGTACACGGAGCCGACTGCAAACATGGCTGATTTCCTGCTGAATGCCTTGCTGGCTGGTTTGGCGCTGGCTCTGGTGGCCGGACCATTAGGCTCTTTCGTGGTCTGGCGGCGCATGGCCTATTTTGGCGACACCCTGTCCCACGCCGCCCTGCTCGGTGTGGCCATCGGCTTGTTGCTGGATGTCAGCCCGACGCTGGCGGTGACCCTCGGCTGCGTCCTGCTGGCGCTGCTGTTGGTGACCTTGCAACAACGCCAACCGCTGGCCGCCGACACCCTGCTAGGGATTCTAGCGCCGAGCACGCTGTCGCTGGGGCTGGTGGTTATGAGCTTCAACCATGAGGTGCGCATCGACCTGATGGGCTATCTGTTCGGCGATCTGCTGGCCGTCGGCACAAGCGACTTGCTGTGGATTGTCGGCGGTTGCGCTCTGGTGTTGCTGACCCTGTTGGCGCTGTGGCGTCCGCTGCTGGCGATCACCGTGCACGAGCAACTGGCCCAGGTCGAAGGGCTGCCAGTGGCGGCGTTGCGGCTGTGTCTGGTACTGCTAATCGCCCTGGTGATCGCCCTGGCGATGAAGATCGTCGGCGTGCTGCTGATCACCTCCTTGCTGATCATCCCGGCGGCGGCGGCCCAGCGTCATTCGCGCAGCCCCGAACAAATGGCCGTGGCCGCCAGCGCGCTGGGTGTGGTCGCAGTGTGCGCTGGCCTAAGCCTGTCGTGGTTTCAAGACACTCCAGCCGGGCCGTCGATTGTGGTGGCCGCCGCCGCGTTGTTTTTGCTCAGTTTGGCCATCCCGAAACGCCGCACCTAAGCAGCCTCTCGCAGCGTCCAACCTGACGACCAGCCCGCCCCAGCAGGCCGTGTGAAAACGTAGCGAGCGAAGGTTAGGCAAGGCGCAACGCAGCAAAGCGGAGTAACAACCGAAGGTTGACCCGCAGGGCAAGCGAAGCGCAGTCAAAACAGGCGAGGACGCGGAGTTTACGAGTTGTAAATGAGCAGTCCGAGCCTGTTTTTAACGCCGCATAACCGAGCGCAGTAGTTTTCACACAGCCTGCCAGGTTTGGTCTGCCGGCGGGCGCAGTGTAGACTTGCGCGTTTTTTGCGCAAAATGAGACCCGCCGCAATGAAGTCGTTCACGTCCCGCTACCTAGCCATCTTTTTGGTTTCACTTTTGACCGCCGCCGGCAGCAGCGTTGCCTTGGCTGCCGACGACGAATTGCCGGTGGATGACCTGGTCAGCGCCTTTCGCAGCCTCGACCAAAGCCTCAGCAGCGGCCAACTGCAACAGGCCGAAAGCCAGCTCGGCAGCCTCAAGCAGCGCGCCGCGGGCGACACGCGGCTGGAGCAATACCAACGGCAACTGGCGGAGAACTATCTGCAACAAGGGCAAAAAGCCCTGCAGAAAGGCGACTTGAATGCCGCTACCGCCGCCCTGACCCACGCCCGCAGCTTGCTACCCCAAGCGCCAGCACTCACCAGCGGCCTGGACAGCGCCATCAGCAGCGCCCGCGCCACTGAACTGGCCAACGCCGAGAAAGCCCGACTTGCCGCCCAACAAGCCGCAACTAAAGAAGCCGCCGCCAAAGCCGAACAAGCCCGCCAGCTGAAACTGGCCGCCGAGCGTCAAGCGGCGTTGAAAAAAGCTGCCGCCGAACAAGCCGCCAGCGTGCCGGTGGTTGCCGTGGCACCGGCTAAATCCCAAGCCAAACTGATCAAACCGGACGCTGCCAGCAGCGCCATCGGCATGCCGATGCTGGATGAAGAGGATCGCGATGCGTTGCGTAAACTGCTCGATAGCGTCGCCAGCGACGTGGTCAACTTTAATTGCGCCGTCAGCGTTGAAGTGCGCCAAGGCAAAGACTTTCCCTGGGTTGCCGCGCTGCTGTCTGCGCGAGTGAAAAAACTCAATCCCAACTTCAACCTGCAGTTGCAGCAAGTGCTCAACCCGCAGCAAGCGCCGCAACTGGTACTGACCCCAAAGAAAGGCTAAGCCCTGCCGACGCGGATTTAACTGAGTCCGCGCAGCGCTGGCGCTTAAGCGTAAAGCCTCAAGCTATAAGCTTAGATCGGCAAAGTTTTTGCCTGCTCGCGGGCACAGGGTAAACTGCCCGGCTTTGCGCCTACCCGGCGCCTAAACATAAAGACTATGTCCCGGTTAAGTGTTGAGCCGAGTCGCGGCTCTTGGTAGGAGCGGCCTTGGCCGCGATTGGCTCGCAGCCTCGGCACAAATCCCGAGGTTTGGCCGCAGCGCACGGCGTTTCGCGGCCAAGGCCGCTCCTACAGCTAGCGTTCCAGCCACTGACGCAGATATAGCCTAAACAAACCCACAAGGTTTATCCCGTGATCGAATTTCAGCGCGTGCACAAGACCTACCCCGTCAATGGCCGCGACATCAGCGCCCTGCAACCGACCGACCTGCACATCGCCCGCGGCGAAGTGTTCGGCTTGATCGGCCACTCCGGCGCCGGCAAAAGCACCTTGCTGCGGCTAATCAATCGCCTCGAAGAACCTTCGGGCGGGCGGATTATCGTCGACGGTATTGATGTCACCGCGCTCAACCCCGAAGGCTTGCGGCAGTTCCGCCAACAAGCCGGGATGATCTTCCAGCACTTCAATTTGCTCGCGGCCAAGACCGTGGCGGCCAATATCGCCTTGCCCTTGAAACTCGCCGGCAAGCTCAACGCCGGCCAGATCGCGGCGCGGGTCGAGGCTTTGCTGGCCCGCGTCGGCCTGACTGAACACGCCAATAAATACCCGGCGCAGCTCTCCGGCGGGCAAAAGCAACGGGTCGGCATCGCTCGTGCACTGGCCACCGAGCCGAAGATTTTGCTCTGCGATGAGGCCACCAGCGCCCTCGATCCGCAGACCACCGCCTCAGTGCTACAACTGCTTGCCGAGATCAATCGCGAGCTGAACCTGACCATAGTGCTGATCACCCATGAGATGGACGTAATTCGCCGGGTCTGCGACCGCGTGGCAGTTATGGACGGCGGGGTGATAGTCGAGCAGGGGCCGGTGGCCCAGGTGTTTTTGCACCCGCAACATCCAACCACCCGCAACTTCGTGCTCGAGTCCGAGCAGGTCGACGCCGACGGCCAAGCCGATGATTACCGCCATGTGGCCGGACGAATCTTGCGCCTGACCTTTCAGGGCGAGGCCACCTACGCACCGCTGCTGGGCAGCGTGGCGCGGCAAACCGGAGTCGATTACAGCATCCTTGCCGGGCGCATCGACCGGATCAAAGACACTCCTTACGGTCAGCTAACATTGGCGCTGACCGGTGGCGACGTCGAGGCCGCACTGGCCTGCTTTGTCGCCGCCGATGTGCACCTGGAGGTGCTGCGTTAATGGAAGCCTTACTCGCAAGTCTGCTACCTAACGTCGACTGGACGGAAATCGGCTACGCCAGCCTCGACACCCTGAGCATGCTCGGCGGCTCCTTACTGTTCACTCTGTTACTCGGTCTACCGTTAGGCGTGTTGTTGTTTCTTACCGGGCCACGCCAGCTGTTTGCCCAACCGGCGCTGTATGGCCTGCTGTCGCTGCTGGCCAATGTGCTGCGCTCGGTGCCGTTCGTGATCCTGTTGATTTTGATGATCCCACTGACGGTGCTGCTGACCGGCACCTCGCTGGGCGTGGCCGGCGCCATTCCGCCACTGGTGGTCGGTGCTACGCCGTTCTTCGCCCGGCTGGTGGAGACCGCCTTGCGTGAAGTCGATCGCGGCATCATCGAAGCCACCCAGGCGATGGGCGCCAGCACCTGGCAAATCATCACCCGTGCCCTGCTACCCGAAGCGTTGCCAGGCATCCTCGCCGCCATCACGGTGACGGCCATTACTCTGGTGTCTTACACGGCGATGTCCGGTCTGATCGGCGGCGGCGGGCTGGGCGACTTGGCCGTGCGCTATGGCTATCAGCGTTATCAGCCGGACGTGATGGCAGTCACCGTGGTGCTGCTGTTGGTGCTGGTGCAAATTCTGCAAAACACTGGCGATAAGCTGGTGGTGCATTTTTCTAGGAAATAAAAAGCTCCAGGAAATGAACAGCGCGCGTAAATGAATGCTTTGTAGGAGCCCGCTTACTGGCGATTGGCTCTGGCACGGATCGCCAATGATGGATGCGCTTAATCCATTTGGTGGGCAACGCTTCGCGGTTGCCCACCCTACGTTTTCACTCTGCGGCCATCCGCCGCTAAACCCTGCTCCCACAAGGAACTCAATGATGAAAAAACTAGTTGTTAAGCTTGCCGCTGTTGCCGCCCTGGCCAGTGTTTTTACCGCCCAGGCCAGCGAAACCCTGAGCATCGCCGCCAGCGCGGTGCCCCATGCGGAAATCCTCGAATTCGTGAAGCCAGCCCTGGCCAAGCAAGGCGTGGAACTAAAGATCAAGGTCTTCACCGACTACGTGCAGCCTAACGTGCAGGTGGCCGAAGGCCGTTTGGACGCCAACTTCTTCCAGCACCAGCCGTACCTGGATGAGTTCAACAAAGCCCGTGGCAGCCAGCTGGTCAGCATCGCCGGCGTGCATATCGAACCCTTCGGCGCCTACTCGAGCAAAATCAAGAGCCTCGCCGAACTGCCCCAAGGCGCCAACGTAGTAATCCCCAACGACGCCACCAACGGCGGCCGTGCCCTGTTGCTGCTGGCCAAGGCCGGCGTCATCAGCCTGAAAGACGGCGCCGGCATCACCGCCACGGTAAAAGACATCGCCAGCAATCCGAAAGCCATCAAAGTCCGCGAGCTGGAAGCCGCCACCCTGCCGCGCGTGCTCAACCAGGTTGATCTGGCCCTGATCAACACCAACTACGCGCTGGAAGCCAAACTCAATCCGACCAAGGATGCGTTGGTGATCGAAGGTAGCGACTCGCCGTACGTGAACATTCTGGTGGTCAGCAGCGAGCGTAAAGACGACGCTGGCCTGCAAAAACTGGCCAAGGCGCTGAACAGCCCCGAGGTCAAAGCCTTTATCAACGAGAAGTACCAAGGCGCGGTAGTACCGG
>JAIERD010000444.1 GCA_019747155.1 Pseudomonadaceae bacterium | reverse complement strand
TTCGTCTAGTGGCCTAGGACACCGCCCTTTCACGGCGGTAACAGGGGTTCGAGTCCCCTAGGGGACGCCATTTTTAGTTTTCCCGGTTTTCGGGTTCAAGGGTCATCCATTGGATGGCCCTTTTTATTTGCCTGGATTTTTATCTGGCGTGGCCTGTGCGCTCTTGTGTAGGCGAGCTGCGGCTGAAGTGGGATTGCCCTGTTTATGCCATTCGGGGATTGGGTTCACCAACGCGCTTAGCGCATGCTGTAGCCCTCAAGCCTTTTATCTGGACGCTGCCGTGCACCGACCGCCTGCAATCATTCACGCCTTTAGCGAACGTCTGGACTGTGTGCAGGCGCTCAGCGTCGAGCTTGCCGCGCAATTACAGGCGACGCTCAGCGCCAAACCACGTGCCAGCATGCTGCTGCCGGGTGGCAGCAGTCCGCAACTGTTACTGCCGTTACTGGCCGAGGCCGCGCTGGATTGGTCGCGGGTGGATCTGAGTGCCACCGATGAGCGTTGGGTGGCGGCGAGTGATCCGGCGAGCAACCTGCGCTTGCTGCGGCAAGGCTTGCCGGGCGCGGTGTGTTTGGATCCGCGCCTGGGCGCCACGCCTGAGCTGGCCGCCCAGGCGTGGGGGGCGCAGCTGCGCACCTGGTTGCCGCTGGATGTGGTGTTGCTGGGCATGGGCGAGGATGGTCACTTTGCCTCGCTGTTTGCGCAAATGCCGGGGTTGGCTGTGGCCCTTGACCCCACGCAGGCTCCGGCCGCGCTGCTGGCGCAAGCGTCGAGCGAGCCACGCGTGCGGCTATCGACCAATTTGGCCCTATTGGCCAGCAGCCAATGGTTGGGGCTTCTGGTGTTTGGCGCGGCCAAGCGCGAGATGTTCGAAGCGGTGCTCGCCGACACGCCGGCCAGTCGTGCTTGGCCGGTGCATGCGCTGATCTGGCAAACGAGGCAACCTGTGCAGATCTTTTTCGCGCCCTGAGCCGTTACACTCGGCATTAATAGCCGTGTGAATAAACAGGATTGGCCATGTTGAATGTTGTTGTCGAACAGGTAACTGCCGCGCTGGAGCTGCGCTCTGCCGAGCGCCGTGGGCGTTATTTGGCGCGCCTCGAGCAGGCCTTGTTGCGTCAGCCGCGCGTGGGTTTAGGCTGCTCGAATTTGGCCCATGTGCTGGCCGCGCAGCCGGACCCTGCGCGCTTGATTATCAAACAGGGCGGCTCGGCCAATATTGCCATTGTCTCCAGTTACAACGAGATGCTCTCGGCCCATGTGCCGTTTAACGATTATCCCACGCAGCTCAAAATAGCCTTGGCCAAAGTCGGCGCCACCGCGCAGTTTGCCGCCGGTGTGCCGGCAATGTGCGATGGCATCACCCAGGGCGAGGCGGGCATGCAGTTGTCGCTGTTTTCCCGCGATTTGATCGCCCAGGCCACGGCCATCGGCCTGACCCACGGGGTCTTCGATGGCGGCCTGTATCTGGGGGTGTGCGACAAAATTGTCCCAGGTTTGCTGATCGGTGCCCTGCATTTTGGTCATTTGCCGGCGCTGCTGGTGCCGGCCGGGCCGATGCATTCGGGGCTGGCCAACAAAGACAAGGCCGCAGTGCGCGAGCGCTTTGTCCGTGGCGAGGCCAGTCGCGATGAGCTATTGGCCGCCGAGTTGGCCGCCTATCACCAGGACGGCACCTGCACCTTTTACGGCACCGCCAATACCAATCAGCTGTTGATGGAAGTCATGGGCCTGCACGTGCCCGGCAGTGCTTTCGTTCATCCGCACACGCCCTTGCGTGCGGCGATGACGGTCGAGGCGGCGCGTTTGCTGGTGCGCAACAGTCGTCAAGGCGAGCGCCATTTACCGCTTGGCAAGCAGCTCGATGGCCGGGTGCTGGTGAATGCCATGGTCGGCTTACTGGCTTCCGGTGGCTCGACCAATCTGACCTTGCACTTGCCGGCGATTGCCCGGGCGGCCGGTTATCAGTTGCTTTGGGAGGACTTTGCCGCGCTGTCAAAAGTGGTGCCGCTGCTGGCGCGGGTCTATCCCAATGGCGCCGCCGATGTGAATCAGTTTCAGGCGGCTGGCGGTCCGGCGTGGATCATTCGTGAGCTGCTCGGCGCCGGCTTGTTGCACGCCGAGGTGCAAACCGTGGCGGGCGAGGGTTTGGCGGCTTATGCCGGCGAGCCGTGGCTGGATGCCGGGCAATTGGCTTGGCGCGCATTGCCGCAACAGAGCCCGGCGCTGGATATTGTGCGGCCCGTCTGCGAGCCCTTTGCGCCAGAGGCCGGTCTGCAGCTATTAAGCGGTAATTTGGGCCGGGCGATACTGAAAACTTCGGCGGTTGAACCTGCGCACTGGCGCGTGCGGGCGCGCGCCAGGGTGTTCGCCAGTCAGGAGCAGGTGCAGGCGGCCTATGCCGGCGGCGAGCTGGTCGGTGACCTGGTGTTGGTGGTGCGCTTCCAAGGTCCAAGAGCCAACGGCATGCCGGAGCTGCACAAGTTGATCCCGTTGCTGGCTAACCTGCAGAACGCTGGGCAAAAAGTTGCGCTGCTGACCGATGGGCGTTTGTCTGGCGCATCTGGGCAGGTGCCGGCGGCGCTGCATGTCACTCCGGAAGCGGCTGAGGGTGGTGCGCTAGCCCGGGTGCAGGATGGTGATTGGATCGAAGTGGATGCTCTGGGTGGACTGTTGCACCTTGAGCTAGACGCCGCAGAATTGGCCACACGAGTACCGGCGCAAGCGCCAACTGAGTTGGCGGTAGGTTTTGGCCTGGGTCTGTTTAGCGCTCAGCGCCGCCTGGTCGGCCCTGCTGATCAGGGTGCAACGAGTTTGGATTGGGACTAATGATAAGGCTATGTCCCAGTTATGTGTCGTATGCCCTGTTTTGTAGGGTGGGCTTTAGCCCACCAGCGCTGATTAAGGGCCTTGGTGGGCTAAAGCCCACCCTACGTATTGCAACCAACACGCAACGGGTATAGAGCCAATAACATGGGAGTTAGAACTATGCAGCTGACCATCGAACAGGTACTCAAGCGCGCCCGCCCAGTATTGCCGGTGCTGGTGATTGAAGACGTCAGCTTGGCGCTGGATCTGGCGCGGGCGCTGTATGCCGGCGGCGTCGAGGTGCTCGAAGTAACCTTGCGCACTCCGCGGGCGTTGGATGCAGTGGCAGCGATTCGCCAAGAACTGCCGCAACTACTGGTGGGCGCCGGCACGTTGATCCACAGCGAACAGTTTCTGGAAGCCCGCGATGCCGGTGCGCAGTTTGCGGTCAGCCCCGGTTGCACCGAGCGCTTGGCGGCGGCGGCGGAAGACTCCGGCTTGCCCTACTTGCCGGGGGTGATGACGCCGTCGGAGGTGTTGCTGGCGCTGGAGTACGGCTATCGCTCGCTGAAGTTGTTTCCGGCCAACGGCAGCACCAGCGTGAAGATGCTGAAAAGCTTCAAAGGTCCCTTCACCGGGATTAGCTTTTGCCCAACCGGCGGGGTGACACCGGACAATTTGCTGAGTTTCTTGCGCCTGCCGAATGTCGCCTGTGTTGGTGGCACCTGGCTGGCGCCGAGTAATCTGGTGCGCGCCCGCGCCTGGGATCAGATCACCCAGTTGGCGGCCGAGGCCCGCGAAAGCGCTAGCCGACTGGATCAGCAGTCATGAACTTAAGCACTGTTGTGCCTGGGAGTAAGCCATGAGCTGGGATCTGCCGACGCCCTTTGTGATTGATCTGACCGTTGCCGCCGAAGACATAGACGGCCTTGGCCATGCTAATAACGCCGTCTATGTCAGTTGGTTGGAGCGCTGCGCGTGGCGGCATTCGCAGTTTCTCGGGCTGGATTTGGTGGAGTACCGCCGCCTAGATCGGGCCATGGCCGTGCTGCGCCATGAAATCGACTATCTGGCCAGCGCCTATGAGGGCCAGCAGTTACAGATGGCCACCTGGATTGTCGAGTCCGACCAGCGCTTGAAAATGACCCGACACTTTCAGTTGTGGCGCCCGGAAGACGCCAGCACCCTGCTGCGCGCGCAAACCACCTTTGTCTGCATCGAGATCTCCAGCGGCAAACCCAAACGCATGCCAGCGGAGTTTCTTGAGGGTTATGGGGCGGCGCTGACTGAAGCCTTTCCAATGCAGCTGTAAATCAGCTGGGTGGTGATTGTCGTGGTCAGATGGACTGTTCGCTGAGCTCCTGAGTCCATCCTACGTTGTCTTCGGTAGTGCTCCAGGCCGCTGAACGGCGGCAGATTTTGCCGCTGGCCCGAGCGCTCCTACAGTACAATCGCCGCCCTTATTTCAGTCTGTGGATATTCCTGCGTGCAAATTGCCTTGGCGCCGATGGAGGGTTTGGTCGATGAAATCCTTCGCGATGTGTTGACCCATGTCGGCGCTATCGATTGGTGCGTGACCGAATTTATCCGCGTCAGCGAGCGGTTGTTGCCGCTCAGCACCTTTGAGAAATTAGCCCCGGAGTTGGCCAGCGGTGCCTGCACCGCCGCCGGCACGCCGTTGCGGGTGCAGTTGCTCGGCTCTGATCCGGTCTGCCTGGCCGATAACGCCGCCTTTGCCTGCACCCTTGGCGCGCCGGTGATTGACCTGAACTTTGGCTGCCCGGCCAAGACCGTCAATCGTTCACGCGGCGGCGCGGTGTTGCTCAAGGAACCCGAGTTACTCCATCGCATCCTCTGCGAGGTACGCCGAGCGACGCCTGCACATATCCCGGTTACCGCCAAGATGCGTCTGGGTTTTGACACCCCTGACGGCGCCCTGGAGTGCGCCCAGGCGCTGGCCGATGGCGGAGCGGCGCAGATCGTTGTGCATGCCCGGACCAAGGCCGACGGCTACAAGCCACCGGCCCATTGGGAGTGGGTGGCGCGGGTGCAGGAGGTGGTGAAGGTGCCGGTGTTCGCCAATGGTGAAGTCTGGGACCTCGATGACTGGCGGCGCTGCCGCGAGATCAGTGGCGTCGAGGACATCATGCTCGGTCGCGGCCTGGTCTCACGCCCCGACTTGGCCCTGCAGATTGCCGCCGCACGGGCCGGTAATGAGGTGGTGCCGATGACCTGGCTGCAGTTGCAGCCGATGCTGCGCGAGTTCTGGCGGCAGGTGCGCCGCAAGATGACCGGCCGTTGCGCCACCGGACGCTTGAAGCAGTGGCTGGCGATGCTGAGCCGCAACTACCCGGAAGCCATGCTGCTGTTTCACGAGGTGCGCCGCGAGCATGACTGCGTCCGGGTCGATCTGCTGCTGGGGTTTACTGGCCCTGAACCTGCGCAGGCCTGAGTGCTTGGCAATCAAAGGGTGGTGTCGCCGAGAGCAAATTCGGTGGGCTTCAGCCCACCGCCTCTCGACAAGGGCTTTGGTGGGCTGAAGCCCACCCTACGTTTTGTCATCAACACTTAACGGATACCGAGCCTTAATTGAGCGACGGCCGTTGTTTGGCATGCGCCAGCAGTGCGCGAAAAGTCGGTAAGGGCAGGGGCTGGCTGTACAGGTAGCCCTGGTACAGATGGCAGCCTTGCAGTTGCAGCAGGGCCAGCTGCTCTTGGTGCTCAACTCCTTCGGCAATCACTTCAAGGCCCAGACTCAGGGCCATGGCGACAATGGCGCGGATGATTTCGGCGTCGTTGGGGTTTTGCGTGGCGTCGCGCACGAACGACTGGTCAATCTTCAGGATGTCGACCGGCAAGCGCTTGAGGTAGGTCAGAGACGAATAACCGGTGCCGAAGTCGTCCATGGCAAAGCTGATGCCGAGCTTTTTCAGCTGTAGCATCTTGGCGATGGTGTCGTCGAGGTTGTGAATGACGATGCCTTCGGTGATTTCCAGGGTCAGCAGTGATTGGTTCAAGTGGCTGGCGCTCAAGCTGCGTTCAACCCGCTCAACGAAACCCGGTTGGCGGAACTGCCGCGGGCTGATATTCACGCACAAACTGAACTGCCCGGCGTTGATCAGGCCTTCGTCGAGCAGTTGCGCGCACAGGTGGCAGGCCTCGGTCAGCACCCAGTCGCCGACCTCGACGATCAATCCGCTTTCTTCCAGTACTTCAATAAAGTGGATCGGCGATTGCGGGCCATGTTGCGGGTGATTCCAGCGCAGCAAGGCTTCGGCGCCAACTATCTGGCCAATGCGGGCATCTACCTGGGGTTGCAAATACAACTCGAACTCACCGCGAGCCAGGGCCAGGCGCAAGTCGTGTTCCAGGCGCAGCCGGGCGCTGGCGGCTTCCTGCATGTTTTTGCGAAACATCTGCAGGGTATTACGGCCGCTGGCTTTGGCGCGATAGAGGGCGATGTCGGCACGCTTGAGCAAGTCCGCCGGGGTGTCGCCGTGATCGGGAATCAGCACTATGCCGATGCTCGGCGTGACCTGCAGGCGGTGCCCGTCGAGCAGCATCGGCTCGCTCAGCAGTAGCCGCAGCTTGTTGGCGACCTCGCGCACGTGGCGCGTCACTTCGGCGCGCGAGCCCTCAAGCCCGGAGATCAGCACCACGAACTCGTCGCCCCCCAAGCGCGCCACCGTGTCTTCCTGGCGGACGCTGACTTCCAGACGCGCTGCGACCATCTTCAGCACGGCATCGCCAAGTGGGTGGCCGAGGGAGTCGTTGATGTGCTTGAAGTGGTCGAGGTCGATAAACAACAGCGCGCCGCGCAAATTGTGGCGTTTGAGCAGGGCGATTTGTTGGCTCAGGCGGTCCATCAACAGGCTGCGATTGGGCAAATTGGTCAGTGAGTCGTGGTAGGCCAGGTGCTCAATCTGCGCCTGGGCTTGCTTGAGGTCACTGATGTCGCGGGCGATCAGTAACAGGCAATCGTTGCCGTCGATGGTGATGGGTTGCACCGATACCTGCACGGTCATTTGCTGGCCATTACGGTCGCGGGCGAGCATTTCCAGGTTGCGCGCATGGCCGTCACGGGCGACGGTCTCGAGCAGGTGCTGGCGCTGGCCAGGGTCCCAACAGTTGAGTTCCTGCGAGGTGCGACCGATTACCTCCTCGGGCCGGTAACCTGTAAGGCGGCAGAAGCCCTGGTTGACCTCCAGGAAGCGTCCGCTGCTTTGTTCGCTGATGCTGATGGCGTCCGGGGACGCGTGAAAAGCCTTGGCGAATTTCTCTTCGCTGAGGATGCGCAGGCGTTCCGTGGCTTGCTGCGCGGTGATGTCGCGGAAGGTGGTGATCATGCAGCGTTGCCGGCCAACACGAATCAGCCGGGCGGCGATAATGCAGGTCAGCACCTGGCCGTTTTTGGCATGGAACTGGGCGATGACATTGTTCAGTTGGCCCTGGGTCATCAGTTGTTTGCCCAGTTGTTTGCGCGCCTCCAGGTCAAGCCAAAAATCGATTTCCAGGGCGTTTTTGCCGACTATCTGCTCAGGCGTCCAACCAAATGCCTGGGTAAAGCTAGGGTTGATTTCGATAAAAGCGGCGTCGTTTAGGCGGGTTACGCAAATAGGCTCAGGGCTGCCCTGGAACAGCGAGGCGAATTTTTCTTCGGAGGCTGCCAGTGCCTGCTCGCGCAGGGTGCGGACGGTAATGTCGCGCAATACCCCAACCATTCGCTCGGGCTGGCCTTGAGCGTCGCGGTAGAGCTTGGCGCTGCCCTCCAGAAAGTGCTGGCTGCCATCGGTATGCTGGGCGCAATAGGTGGTACGCGTGTTGCTCTGGTGGCCGTCACGCAGTTGCTTGAAGGCCGCCATTGCCGTGCGTTGATCCTCCAGTGGAATGTGCCTAAAAAAGCTATCCAAAGGCCCGTTGTAGGTCTCGTTAGCCAGACCGTGCAGGCTGGCGGCGCGCGCCGAGGCAAACAGTTGGTTGCTGGGCAGGTGCCAGTCCCAGAGACCCAGTTCGGCGCTCTCCAGGGCCAGTTGCAAGCGTTCTTGGCTGTCGAGCAAGGCTTGCTCTTGCTGGCGCTGGTGGCTGATGTCGCGCAGGGTCAGGGCCAGGCAGACTTGTCCGTCGATCAGGCACTCGGCGCCATACAGCAGGTTGGTGCAGTGGCTGCCGTCGCGGTGGGCGAACTCGACTTCCAGGTGCTCAAGGCGGCCGTCGTCGGCCAGAGCAGTGAGCATTCTTTGCCGGTCGAGCGGGTCGCGCCACAGGCCTATTTCAAGGGTGGTACGGCCTATGGCTTGCGCTGCACTCCAGCCAAACTGGCGCTCAAAGGCCGAGTTGATCTGCAATAAAGTGCCGGTTTCACGCTGGGTGATGATCATGCTGTCGGGGGTGCTGCGAAACGAGGTGGCAAATTTGTTTTCGCTGGCGCGCAGGGCCGCCTCGGCCTGCAGCTGTTTGCTGGTGTCGGTGAAGCTGACCAAGAGGCAGTCCTGCTGATCCAGCTGCAATTGTTGCCACGACAGCAAGCCATGGATCAGTTGCCGGGTCTGATTGAACAGTTGCACCGGCTGATTAAGTACCAGTGGTTGGCTGAGCATGGCGGCAAACAATTGCTCGGGCTGCTCGCTGTTGGCCCAGATGCCGATGTCTTTGCCGGTGCGCCCGAGTACCTGGGCGGCTGACCAGCCAAACAGCCGCTCAAAATTTGGGTTCACATCGAGCACGCAGCCGGCATGTAGGTCGAGCAGCAGCAGGGCTTCGGGCATGGCTTGAAACAGGTGCTGAAAACCTTGCTCCTTGGCTTGCTGGGGGATGGCGTAGGTCTGCGCCGTGCGGCTTTCACGCAGCAGGCCGATCAGTTGCAGCTCGCCATTGGCCAATGCCTGGCGCTGACCGCTCAGTTGCAGCCAGCGCATTTCCCCGTCGCTACGCTGAACGCGGTGATGCAAGGCGGTCTCTAGATGCAGGCCATTGATCAGTCGGTTCAACGCCTGTTCGACCCGATCTTGGTCGTCGGGATGCACCAATTCAAGGTAGCTCTGTGCTGCGCTGGGCGTTGGGCTCAACAGACCGAGTAACTGGCGGGCGGCGCCGGAGAGATAGAGCCGGTTGTGCGCCAATGGCCAGCACCAAAAACCGAGGTTTTCCTGCTCAAGCAGGCCGAGCAGGCTGGCGGCGGCTTGCTGCAGTTGCGGTTCGTCCTCCCCCGGATGCGGGTGAATCAGGGCTGAGCGTGCGGACGGCAAGTCGATCATGCAGGGTGCCTGTGTCATGAGTTGAGTAGCTGCCGGGGCTGTTCTGCACTGGGGTGCGAGGGCTGTCGGGCGCTAGTCTTTGTTATTTTTAGGATCAGTCTCAAGGTAGCTGTTTGGTGGCTGCGGGTGCAAGGTCGGCTTGCGCGTCGAGCAGCGTCATAAAGGCGCGGGCAGCATTGGAAAGGGTGCGCTCGCTGTGCAGGATATAGCCTAACTGACGGCGCAGCTGAATGCCCTCCAGGGGCAGGCGCGCCACCTGTTCATCGAGCATGGTGCGCGGCAATACGCTCCAGGCTAGGCCGATGGAGACCATCATCTTGATGGTTTCCAGGTAGTTGGTGCTCATGCCGATATTCGGCGTTAGCCCCTGGGCCTCAAACAGCCGCCGAACGATGTGGTGGGTAAAGGTGTTGCCGCCGGGGAATACCGCCGGATGTTTGGCCACGTCACTGAGGGTGATTGGGCCATTGGCGGCCAGTGGGTGCTCGGGGGCGGCAACAAAATCCAGCGGATCGTCCCAGACCGTAACGGCGCGCACCGGCTCGCGGGTTTGCGGTGCCAGGGTAATCACCGCCAGTTCGGCGCGGCCATGCAACACCTCTTCATAGGCGACCTCTGAGTCGAGAAACTGAATATCCAGCGCCACCTGCGGATAGGCGCGGGTGAAGGCACGCAGCAGCGGCGGCAGGCGATGCAGGCCGATATGGTGGCTGGTGGCCAGGGTCAAGCGGCCGCTGATCTCGCCATTCAGATTGGTCAGGGCGCGGCGAGTATCATCCAGTACACCGAGAATCTGATAGGCCCGTGGCAGCAGTGCGCGACCAGCTTCGGTGAGGCTGACGACGCGGCCGAGGCGATCAAACAGGCGCACCTTGAGCTGCTGCTCCAGACTGGCGATGCGCTTGCTGATGGCCGGTTGGGTGAGAAACAGCCGTTCACCGGCCAGGGAGAAACTGCCGGTTTCGGCGATGGCGATAAACGCGTTGAGGCTGGCCAGATCCATGAACATAGCTCCAAGCGGAAAGTCATAAGCTGCAAGAGGTAACGCCGCGAGCTTTGCTTGCAGCTTGAGGCTTGCAGCTTACCGCTATTCCTTCCGGGAATGCTTTGGATAAAAAATGTGAATTTGAGTTATTTATACGCAAGCCCTAGCATTGCTGCACCTGCTGTTAAATCGCCACTGAGAGCGATTTGCAGCACCACGCCTGATGAGGACTGACCGATGGCCGGCAAAACGCTGTACGACAAGCTCTGGGATGCGCACGAAGTTAAGCGTCGCGATGATGGTTCGTCGCTGATCTATATCGACCGGCATATCCTCCACGAAGTGACCTCGCCACAGGCCTTTGAAGGGCTGCGTCTGGCTGGCCGTAAGCCGTGGCGGATCGACGCCAATATCGCCACCCCCGACCATAACGTGCCGACTACTAAAGCCGAGCGCCAAGGCGGACTGGAGTCGATCACTGACGAAGTGTCGCGCCTGCAGGTGCAGACGCTGGATGAGAATTGCGACGATTTCGGCATTCTCGAATTCAAGATGAACGATCACCGTCAAGGCATCGTCCACGTGGTCGGCCCGGAGCAGGGCGCCACTCTGCCGGGCATGACCGTGGTTTGCGGCGACTCGCACACCTCGACCCACGGCGCGTTCGGCGCGCTGGCGCACGGCATTGGCACCTCGGAAGTTGAGCATGTGCTCGCGACCCAGTGCTTAGTGGCTAAGAAAATGAAGAACATGCAGGTGTTGGTCGAGGGCCAAGTGCCGTTCGGCGTCACCGCCAAAGACATAGTGCTGGCGATTATCGGCAAGATCGGCACCGCCGGCGGCAACGGTCACGCGCTGGAGTTTGCCGGCAGCGCCATTAGTGAGCTGTCGATGGAAGGCCGCATGACCATCTGCAACATGGCCATCGAAGCCGGTGCGCGGGTCGGCGTGGTGGCCGCCGATGAAAAAACTATCGCCTACGTGAAAGGCCGGCCTTATGCACCGAAGGGCGCTGATTGGGATGCGGCAGTCGCCGCTTGGGCCGATTTGGTCTCGGATGCCGATGCGCAGTTCGACACCGTGGTTGAGTTGGACGCCGCGCTGATCAAGCCGCAAGTCACCTGGGGCACTTCGCCTGAGATGGTGCTGCCGGTGGACGCGCAGGTGCCAGACCCAGCCGCTGAGAGCGATCCGGTCAAGCGCGATTCGATCGAGCGGGCACTGAAATACATGGGCCTGAGCGCTAATCAGGCGATCACCTCGATCCAGTTGGATCGGGTGTTTATCGGCTCCTGCACCAACTCGCGGATCGAAGATTTACGCGCCGCCGCCGTGGTGGCCAAGGGTCGTAAAGTGGCCCGCACCATCAAGCAAGCGCTGGTGGTGCCGGGCTCTGGCTTGGTTAAAGCGCAGGCCGAACTGGAAGGCTTGGATAAGATTTTTATCGAAGCAGGCTTTGAATGGCGTGAACCCGGTTGCTCGATGTGTTTGGCGATGAACCCGGACAAGCTCGGTAATGGCGAACATTGCGCCTCGACCTCCAACCGTAACTTCGAAGGTCGGCAAGGCACCGGCGGCCGTACCCATTTGGTCAGCCCAGCCATGGCCGCCGCCGCCGCAGTCACTGGGCGTTTTATTGATGTGCGTGAACTGAACTCAGTAGGAGCCGCGCAATGAAAGCTTTTACCCAGCACAGCGGCTTGGTCGCGCCGCTTGATCGCGCCAATGTCGACACCGACCAGATCATCCCCAAGCAGTTTTTGAAGTCGATCAAGCGTTCCGGCTTTGGCCAGAACCTGTTCGATGAGTGGCGTTATCTGGATGTGGGGCAACCGGGGCAAGACTGCAGCAATCGTCCGCTGAACCAGGATTTCGTGCTCAACTTCGCCCGTTACCAAGGTGCCAGCGTGCTCTTGGCGCGGGAGAACTTCGGTTGCGGCTCGAGCCGTGAACATGCGCCTTGGGCGCTGGAAGAGTACGGTTTTCGCAGCGTGATCGCGCCGAGCTACGCCGACATCTTCTTCAACAACAGCTTCAAGAACGGCATGCTGCCGATCATCTTGACTGAGACTGAGGTGGATGAACTGTTCCAGCAGTGCGAGGCCACCGAGGGTTATCAACTGAGTGTCGACCTGGCCGCACAAACCGTGACCCGCCCGGACGGCAAGGTTTATCACTTCGAAGTCGATGCCTTCCGCAAGCACTGCCTGCTCAACGGTCTGGACGATATCGGCCTGACCTTGCAGGAAGATCAAGCGATAGCAGCCTTCGAAGCCAAGCATCGGCAGAGCCAGCCTTGGTTATTTGGCGCGCTGTAGAGCGGCCTAATTGCGCAGCAGATCGAGAGCGGCGCTTCTAACGAATTGATTGAGAGATACGTAATGAGCAAGCAGATTCTGATTCTCCCCGGCGACGGTATCGGCCCGGAAATCATGGCCGAAGCGGTCAAGGTGCTGGAGCTGGCTAACGACAAATACAGCCTGGGTTTTGAGTTGAGTTTCGACGAGCTGGGCGGCGCTGCCTATGAAAAATATGGCGTACCGCTGGCCGACGAAACTCTGGAGCGCGCCCGCGCCGCCGATGCGATTCTGCTCGGTGCAGTCGGTGGCCCGCAGTGGGATAAGATCGAGCCAGCCCTGCGCCCGGAACGCGGCCTGCTGAAAATCCGTTCGCAGCTGGGTTTGTTTGCCAACCTGCGCCCTGCGATTCTCTATCCGCAACTGG
>JAIERD010000327.1 GCA_019747155.1 Pseudomonadaceae bacterium | reverse complement strand
TTCACGGGAAGTCGCCGCGTTCTGGATGCACAGCACATCCAGGCCTTGATACTGACGGTCGATGCAGTAGTTGGCGCCGACGCATTGCTTGATCTGGTCGATCTGGCCCATCTTGATCTTGGCGATCAGGTGCGGGTCGGCGATGTGCGCGCGGGTCATGCCGACCATGTCGACGTAACCGCCTTCGAGTATCCGCGTGGCCTGGTTCGGGTCCTTGATGTTCTGCGCGTGCAGCACCGGTACCTTGACCACTTCCTTGATGCCGGCGGCCAAATGCAGAAAAGGCTCCGGCGGATAGCTCATGTTCGGGATGACGTTGGCCAAGGTGTTGTGGGTGTCGCAACCCGAGCCGACCACGCCGATAAAATCGAGCATGTCGGTGTCGTCGTAATACTTGGCGATCTGCTTCATGTCGTCATGGGACAGACCGTCCGGGTGGAACTCATCGCCGCAGATGCGCATGCCAACGCAAAAGTCCGGGCCGACTTTTTCCCGCACCGCTTTGAGTACTTCCAGACCGAATTTCATTCGCCCTTCGAAACTGCCGCCCCACTCGTCAGTACGTTTGTTGACCCGTGGCGACCAGAACTGGTCGATCATGTGCTGGTGCACCGCCGACAATTCGATACCGTCCAAGCCACCGAGCTTGGCCCGCAAGGCGGCGCTGGCGTAGTTGCCAATCACCCGCCAGATTTCTTCCGGCTCGATGGTTTTGCAAGTGGCACGATGCACCGGTTCGCGGATGCCGGACGGCGACATCAGGGTTGGCCAGTGAAAGCCATCCCAGCGCGAACGGCGGCCCATGTGGGTAATCTGAATCATGATCTTGGCGCCGTGCTCATGCATGGCGTCGGCCAGATTCTGGAAGTGCGGGATGATCCGGTCGGTCGATAAATTGACCGAACTCCACCACTGCTGCGGGCTGTCGATGGCCACCACCGAGGAGCCGCCGCAAATCGCTAGGCCGATGCCGCCCTTGGCCTTCTCGGCGTAATACTGGATATAGCGCTCGGTAGTCATGCCGCCGTCGGTGGCATACACCTCAGCGTGGGCGGTACTCAGCACGCGATTGCGGATGGTTACTTTGCCGAGATTAATCGGCTGGAACATGGATTCAAAAGCCATTACGACATCCTCAAAAAACTACTGCGCTCGGTTATGCCGCGTTGGAGGCAGCAGCGAAAATGCTCATTTACTACTCGTAAACTCCGCTTTTCGCTGCTGCCTCCGCCTTGCCTACCCTTCGCTCGCTACGTTTTTAATCCGGGTTTAAATTGATCTTCAGAGCGGTTTGACGGTAAACAGGCCATCGTCATGGCCCGCTTCGGAACCGCCATAGACCTGCTCGGCCACGGTGCGAATTGGGCTGCCCTGAGCCTTAAGAATCTGGTCCAGAGCGCCGGCAAACCAGCCGGTAAACATGTAGTCGACCTTGCGCCCGCACTTGCCGTACACATAGACAAAGGCCGAGTGTTTGAGCCGTACGCTGGCGGTGCCTTTGGCGAGGTCAATCGCCTCGATCTCAAACAGCCCCCAGCCGCGTTGCGACAGGCGCTTCATGTAATGCTCGAACACCGCCACGCCTTGCAGGCCATGGCATTCAGCTTCTTTCTCGCACCAGTGCCAGGCGGATTTGTAGCCAGCCTTATAGAGAATCTCGGCGTAAGCCTCGGCGCCCAGCACCTCTTCGATGCCGATATGGTTATTGACGAAGAAATGCCGTGGCACATAGAGCATCGGCAAGGCGTCGGTGGTCCAGACGCCGGTTTCGTCGTCGACCTGAATAGGCATTTCGGGTGCGTGGGTGGCCATGTGTTGTGACTCCAGAAACTTGCTTTAAAACGTAGGAGCGGATTTATCCGCGAAACTCTTGAGAGCGCTGCCCCTGCGGGACAGATCGCGGATAAATCCGCTCCTACATTGATCGGGTATGGCTGGCGGGCTTATTCGCCCCACACGTCTGCCAGAACCCTTACCCAGTTCTCGCCCATGATCTTGCGCACCACCCGTTCAGGATGGCCGCGTTTGAGCAGGGTTTCGGTGAGGTTGGGGAACTCGCCGACGGTGCGGATGCCCAGCGGGTTGATGATTTTGCCGAAGCTGGTCAGGCGGCGGGCGTAGCCCTTGTCGTGGGTCAGCCACTCGAAGAAATCCTGACCGTGACCCTGGGTAAAGTCGGTGCCGATGCCGATGGCGTCTTCGCCGACCAGGTTCATCACGTACTCAATAGCCTCGGCGTAGTCGTCGATGGTCGAGTCGATGCCCTTGGCCAGAAACGGCGCAAACATGGTCACGCCGACGAAGCCGCCGTGGTCGGCGATAAACTTCAATTCCGCATCGGACTTGTTGCGCGGGTGCTCTTTCAGGCCGGACGGCAGGCAGTGCGAGTAGCAGACCGGTTTTTTCGATTCGAGAATGACTTCTTCGCTGGTTTTGCTGCCGACGTGGGACAGGTCGCACATGATGCCAACCCGGTTCATCTCGGCGACTATCTCGCGACCGAAGCCGGACAGGCCGCCGTCACGCTCGTAGCAGCCGGTGCCGACCAGATTCTGGGTGTTGTAGCAGAGCTGCACCACGCCGACGCCGAGCTGCTTGAACACCTCGACATAGCCGAGCTGGTCCTCGAAAGCGTGGGCATTCTGAAAGCCAAACAGGATGCCGGTCTTACCCTCGGCCTTAGCCTTATGGATGTCGGCGGTGGTACGCACCAGGCTGACCAGATCGCTGTTGTCGCGGATCAGCTTTTGGCTGGCGGCGATATTGTTGACCGTGGCCTGGAAACCTTCCCACACCGAGACTGTGCAGTTGGCAGCAGTCAGGCCACCTTTGCGCATGTCCTCGAACAGTTCGCGGTTCCATTTGGCAATGATCAGGCCGTCGATGACGATGCTGTCGGCGTGTAATTGGGCTGGGTTCATCGGGCAGTCCCCCTGTTGAGCTGGCGCGAATTAGGCAAGTGCGCAGCCAAACTACTGACTGCTGCTGTGTGGCCAGCATAGTCCTGGGTGCCGCGACGCTAAGGCGCAAAAACGACCGGGGAATTGTCGAAAGCGTCACCCGCGCAACCCAGCGGACCCAGCTCGGGGCGCCGGACGGCACTTTATTGCGGGCAAAAAAAGACCTCCGCATGCCGACACATGAGCGGAGGTCTAAAGGTGTCTCATCACAGAGTCACAAGGTGAGCAACAGAGTAAAAAATCGTCAGCCATTGTGCGACCCGGCAACTTGACTAACTTAGTTAAAAACGACCTGCGCATAGGTGTTGCGGTCATTGCCGCGCGTGCGCCCTTGCCGCGACAGTAACGGCGTCACAGAATCGACAGAGCCACCGCACTGAGGAACCACGTGATGATGCATACCGATTTGATTGATCAGGACGACCTGCGCGAACGCCTGCAACTGACCGGCGTTCAACTGCCCGCCGATGCCGACCCCGAACAAGCCTGCGCCCGCGCCCTGCAGGGTTTGGATGAGGCGCGGGCGCGGGCGCTACGGAGCATGATCGAACAAATGCTCGGCAGCGGCGCAACCATGCTGCCGACCGTGCGCGAGGCGATCTCGCGGCAGTTGCTACCGGCGTTGGCTGAGTATCAGCAGAGCCGCGGTTAAAGCCGCGCCGACCTTGGTCGCGGCTAAAGCCCCTCCAGATCTACAAAACCCTGTAGGAGCGGCCTTGGCCGCGAAGCGATTTCAACGCCGGCGCAAGACAATAAAACTGCCCCGCTGGCGAGGCTCGATCGCGGCCAAGGCCGCTCCTACAAAAGCGCCGTCACCCACGGGAACAGAGCAAAGGTCACTCCCGACAAGAACAACCCCGCCGCCCTACAACCGCACACTGGCAAAGGTCGACTCGTTGCGTGCCTGACTCATGGCGGTCATGGCGCCCGACATCGGCGCCAGCACCAGCACCTGCGGAATCGACAACATGCTGGTTTGCTGTGAGGTGTTCGAGCCGGTGCGTTCATCCCGTGGCGGAATGCCGAAATACTCGCGGTAACACTTGGAGAAATGCGGGGTGGAGACGAAGCCGCAGACAGCCGCCACTTCGATGATCGACATCGGCGATTGTTTGAGCAATTGCCGCGCGCGGATCAGCCGCAGCTTCAGGTAATAGCGCGACGGCGAGCAGCTCAGGTACTTCTGAAACAAGCGCTCCAACTGACGGCGCGAAACGCTGACGTAGGTGGCCAACTCATCCAGCTCAATCGGCTCTTCCAGATTGGCCTCCATCAGCGCGACTATTTCCTGCAATTTGGGCTGGTTGGTGCCGAGCATGTGCTTGAGCGGCACGCGTTGGTGATCCTGCTCGTTACGGATGCGCTCATAGACGAACATCTCGGAGATCGCCGCCGACAGCTCCCGACCATGCTCGCGAGAGATCAGGTGCAGCATCATGTCCAGCGGCGCGGTGCCACCAGAACTGGTGAATCTATTCCGGTCGAGGGTAAACAAGCGGGTACTCAACACCACGCGTGGGAAGGCCTCTTGCATGGCCGCCAAACATTCCCAATGCACGCTGCAATCAAAACCATCCAGCAACCCGGCGCAGGCCAAGGCCCAACTGCCGGTACACACGGCGCCGAGCTTGCGGCCTTGGCGCGCCTGGCTTTGCAGCCAGCTCAGGTGCTCACGGGTGACGCTGCGCTGAATGCCAATGCCACCACAGACGATCACCATGTCCAGCGGCGGCGCAGCGGTTACCGCACAATCCGGGGTGATCTGCAGGCCATCGCTGGCCCACACCTGGCCACCATTCAGGCTCAGGGTGCTCCAGCGGTACAGCTCGCGGCCGGACAGTTGATTGGCCATGCGCAGCGGTTCAACCGCCGAGGCCAGGGAGATTAAGGTGAAGTTGTCCAACAGCAGAAAGCCGATGGACTGTGGGGCACGGTTCTGGGGCTGCAACCCCGGATTGAACGGCGTCATCAGGTCTCTCCTCACGCAAAGCACGATTGGCCTCGTATGAGGCTCTTATTTTCTCTTGGCTCTGGGCGGCACAGCACTCAATACCCAGGCTATGGCAAAGCAAGAGCAAAGCCCGTGCCTAAATTGATTGAGCGTTCAATATAAAAAAATAGTGCGGCTGCATGCGTCTAAAACGGCGTCGCTCACGCATATGTCGCCCGCCCACAACGGCCGCGAGCCAGGCCTGGATGCAAAATCTGGGGCCTTTGGTAGCAGCGGCCTGATTCAGCCATCGCCCTATGCGGCAATTCGTCACGCCTGACGTGCCCCAGCAGAGTTACAACGGCGCACAGATTGCGCCAAAACAAGGCATCGGCACGCGATGCGAACCATCTGTAGGAGCGGCTTTAGCCGCGAAGCGATAAGGGCAGCGCCCGTATATCCAGATTTGTCGCTGTGGTGGCCGACCTATCGCGGGCGGCAGCCGTTCCATACGGCTCACCGCATCTCCCACATCCATGTGGGTCGCTAAAGCCGCTCCTACAAAATAGCAACCCTCGACTCAACACTCGATGGCGCTGACCGCCAAACCGCCACGGGAGGTTTCTTTATATTTGTCGTGCATGTCGGCGCCAGTGTCGCGCATGGTGCGGATCACCCGGTCCAGCGAAATATGGTGCTCGCCGTCACCGCGCAGGGCCATTTGCGCGGCGTTGATGGCTTTGACGGCGGCGATTGCATTGCGCTCGATGCAGGGAATTTGCACCAGGCCGCCGACCGGATCGCAGGTCAGCCCGAGGTTATGTTCCAGGCCGATTTCGGCGGCGTTTTCCAGCTGCTCCGGGGTGGCGCCGAGAATCTCCGCCAAGCCGGCGGCGGCCATGGCGCAGGCCGAACCGACTTCGCCCTGACAACCGACTTCGGCACCGGAGATCGAGGCGTTCTTCTTGCACAAAATGCCCACGGCGGCGGCGGCCAAGAAGTAATCAACCACTTGCTCCTCAGTGACGCTGGGGCTGAACTTGACGAAGTAATGCAGCACCGCCGGAATGATCCCGGCCGCGCCATTGGTTGGCGCGGTGACCATGCGCCCGCCGGCGGCGTTTTCTTCATTAACCGCCAGGGCGAACAGATTGACCCATTCCATGCCGCTCAGGGTCGAGCCGATTACATTGGGTTTGCCCAGCTCCTGCAGGCTGCGGTGCAACTTGGCGGCGCGGCGTTTAACGTTGAGGCCGCCGGGCAAAATGCCCTCGTGCTTGAGGCCGTTATCCACGCAATCGCGCATGGCTTGCCAGAGCCGCAACAGGCCTTGGCGAATCTCGGCCTCACTGCGCCAGGCGCGCTCGTTGGCCATCATCAGCTGCGCCACCCGCAAATTGTGCTGCTTGCACAGCGCCAGCAACTCGGCGGCGCTGGAAAAATCATAGGGCAACTCGGTGCGATCCTGATCCAACACGCCACTGGCGGCCTGGGCCGCATCCACCACAAAGCCACCGCCGACTGAATAGTAGGTATCGCGGTGCAGCTCGCCGTTGTCGTGCTCGGCAATCAGGGTCATGGCATTCGGGTGATATGGCAGGTTTTCCTCCAGCAGCAGCACATCCCGTGGCCAGTCAAAGGCCAGCGGTTGCTCGGCCCCCAGCAGCAAACTGCCGCTATCGCGCAGCGCACTGATGCGCGGGCCGATGCTGGCGGGATCAATCGAATCCGGCCATTCACCCATCAGCCCCATGAGGATCGCGTTGTCGCTGCCGTGGCCGACCCCGGTCGCCGACAGCGAGCCATACAGCCGCACCTCAACGCGCCGTACCGCCGCCAACTGACCACGCTCGCGCAGGCCCTGGACAAATAACGCCGCAGCGCGCATCGGCCCGACCGTATGGGAGCTGGACGGGCCTATACCGATTTTGAACAGGTCAAACACACTGATGGCCATAACTTTCTCCGACAACAAGCGACGCCCCACAACCCGCGCACGGGCATGCTGGCGTGGCCTGCGCACCAACGGCAGGCCATTCATAACCCCATCATCAGCCTTTTACCGGCGCCCGCCAGCCCCAACACCGACCCGGTCATACCCATCAACGTCCGCCAACCGTAAGGGCCAGCAGAGTGCCAGTAGCCTTCTGTCACCAGCGCGACCTCCACCGGCCTGTTCACGCCAGCCAGCGGACAACCCGCCACTGACTGCTCCATGATCGGCGCGCGCGGACACCCCTGCACCGCCCTAGCCAAGGATCGCCCCCCATGAAAGCGTTAACTGCCAGCTGCCTGGCGCTGTGTCTCAGTACCAGCCTGCCGACCAACGCCAGTGAGACGGACAGTTGCGCGCTGGTGCGTTTTGCCGACGTTGGCTGGACCGACATCACCATGACCACCGCCACCACGCGGATCTTGCTCGACGCCCTGGGCTATCGCACCAACGTCAAGCGCATGTCGGTACCCGAAACCTTCGCCGCACTGGGCGACAACAAGCTCGATGTATTTCTCGGCAACTGGCTGCCGAGCATGCAGGCCGACCTGCAGCCCTATCTGGACAAAGGCAGTATCGAAACCCTGCGGGTCAATCTGGAGGGGGCTAAATACACCTTGGCGGTGCC
Source organism: Pseudomonadaceae bacterium (assembly GCA_019747155.1). GTDB lineage: Bacteria > Pseudomonadota > Gammaproteobacteria > Pseudomonadales > Pseudomonadaceae > Aquipseudomonas. The sequence continues at coordinate 5,205 of JAIERD010000327.1, read as the reverse complement.
GACCGAGGCTTATGCCGGCGGCCTGCAAAACTTCAACGACATCGCCAAATACGCCGAGCAACTGGACCACAAAATTTACGGCATCGAGCCGGGTAACGACGGCAATCAGCTGATCAGCAAGATGATCAAAGACAACGCTTACGGCTTGGGCAGCTTCAAGTTGGTAGAAGGCAGCGAAGCGAAAATGCTCGCCAACGTTAAGCGCGCCGAAAAACTCAAACAATGGGTGGTGTTTCTCGGCTGGGAGCCGCACCCGATGAACACCCGTCTGCAGATGCACTATCTGGACGGCGGCGATGCGGTGTTCGGCCCCAATTACGGCGGCGCCACCGTGGCCACCAACGTGCGCGCCGGCTTTGTGCAGCAGTGCCCGAACACCGGGAAATTATTGAACAATCTGGTCTTTAGCCTGGACATGGAAAACCAACTGATGGACGCCGTGCTCAATCAACATGTCAGTCGCCGCCAAGCGGCGCTGACCTGGCTGAAGAGCAATCCACAGGCGCTGGATGGCTGGTTACAGGGCGTGACTAACCGCGACGGAGCACCGGCACTGACCGTGGTCAAGGCCAAGCTGGGCCTGCAGTAACCAACGCTTTAATTGCGCCGCACCTCCCAGCCACGGTGCTCATCTCTGTCGTGGGGTTCATCGCGCTCGCGGCGCTGATCGCCGTCACGCTCATGGCGCTCGTACCGTTCGCGCTGATAAGCGCGGCGGTCATGCCGGCCATCGTCGCGATAGCCTTGCCAGCCAGGGGCCGCCCTATAGCGTGACGGTGCCTGCTGATAGATATACACCGACTGCCGCTGTGGGTAGCGATAGACCTGCGCCGGGTACTCCCGGTAACGCACCACAGTAGGCATGGGTTGGTAGCCATGACTCGAACGCACAACAATGGGGTAGCTAGACCGGTAGCCATAATCCGAACGTGCGACCCGATAGTCGGGCTGTTGATAGCCATAGCCCGAATAACGCGAGGAGGAATAGCGCGGGCTATCCAGATCGTAAACAGCGCAACCGCTCAGCGACAAACTCAACGACAACAGAACTGCGGGTACTACTCGGCAAATCATGGCGGCCTCCTACGACCGCTAGGACGATGCCGGCGAATACCGGCATCCGGGAGATCTCAGCTCTCCCACTGAGTACGATCATCGCGGCGCAGAAAAGCTCCGTAACGGCAAAAATAATCCTCAACAGCGAGCCTGGGCGACTGATCCAGACGCCGCAAAAAGCCCCGTAAAGCCCACATAAAGCACCAATTGATCGCCCCCGAAAGCGCTGGACAAGTCGTATGCGACATCACTGTCACTGGATACGACTCCGTGCGCACTGGATGCGACCCCCCCTGTAGGCGTTTGATTTTTACTGTTCCATGATCGGTCTCGAAGCAATCGGCAAGCTCGGTATTTGCATTCAGTCGAGCTTGGCCCCGGCCAAGCTCGAGCCGGCATTAAGGCTTGCGACAACCTCTGCTCAAGCGAGCAGCGCCACTATTCATTTGCAAGGAGTTCGCCCATGAAAGGTTGCCCATCACTGCTGTTGGCTGTATCCCTGAGTTTGCCGCTGCTGGCCCAGGCCAGTGAGCCCGAATCCTGTGGCCTGGTGCGTTTCGCCGATGTCGGCTGGACCGATATCACCGTCACCACCGCAGTGACCAGCGCGGTACTGGAGTCCCTCGGCTACCAGACCAAGACCAATCTGCTGGCGGTACCGGTGACCTACAAGTCGCTGGAGAACAAGGACATCGACGTGTTCCTCGGCAACTGGATGCCGACCATGGAAAACGACATCAAGGCCTATCGCGACAAGGGCACGGTGGAATCCCTGCGGGCCAACCTGGAAGGTGCCAAATACACCCTGGCCGTGCCGCAAGCGGCCTACGACGCCGGCCTGAAAGACTTCGCCGACATCGCCAAGTTCAGCGACAAACTCGACGGCAAGATCTACGGCATCGAGCCGGGCAACGACGGCAATCGGCTGATCCAAAGCATGATCGACAAAAATGCCTTCGCCCTGGGCAAATTCAAGGTGGTTGAGTCCAGCGAAGCGGCCATGCTCTCGCAAGTGCAGCGCGCCGAGCGCCGCGACCAGACCATGGTGTTTCTCGGCTGGGAACCGCACCCAATGAATACCCGCTTCAAGATGAAGTACCTGACCGGCGGCGATGAATTCTTTGGCCCCGATTTCGGCAAAGCCACCATTTACACCAACGTGCGCAAGGGTTACACCCAAGAGTGCGCCAACGTCGGCAAACTGCTGAACAACCTAGTGTTCAGCCTGGACATGGAAAACCAGCTGATGGACGCCGTGCTCAACAACAACCAAAAACCCGATGTCGCCGCCAAGGCCTGGATCAAAGCCAACCCGCAGGTGCTCGACACCTGGCTGGCCGGCGTGACCAGCCGCGACGGCAAACCGGCACTGGACGCTGCCAAAGCCAAACTGGCGCCCTAACAGACTGTGTGAAAACTACTGCGCTCGGTTATGCCGCGTTAAAAACAGGCTCGGACTGCTCATTTACAACTCGTAAACTCCGCATCCTCGCCTGTTTTTGCCTTGCCTAACCTTCGCTCGCTACGTTTTCACACAGCCTGCTAAGCCAACTGTCAAAGCGCTGACTACGACAGTTGGTCTGTGCCTTACCGTTTTATCTCTGCTGGTGGACGTTCAATACCATGCTGACTGACTACAAACTCCCGCTAGGCCAGTACATCGCCCATTTCGTCGAATGGCTGACCGACAACGGCGCCGAGTATTTCGACGCCTTTGCCGATGCCCTGACGCTGATGATTCACGGCGTCACCTTCGCCCTGACCTGGTTCAACCCGCTGGTATTGATCGGCCTGTTCGCCTTACTGGCGCATTTTATTCAGCGCAAATGGGGCCTGACCCTGTTCTGCGCGCTGGCCTTCTTGCTGATCCTTAACCTCGGTTACTGGCAAGAAACCATGGAAACCCTGGCCCAGGTGCTGTTCGCCACACTGGTGTGCATCATCATCGGCGTACCGCTGGGCATCATTGCCGCCCACAAACCGGTGTTCTACACCATCATGCGGCCGGTCCTGGACCTGATGCAGACGGTCCCCACCTTCGTTTACCTGATCCCGACCCTGACCCTGTTCGGCCTGGGCGTGGTGCCAGGGCTGATCTCCACCGTGGTGTTTGCGGTGGCCGCGCCGATCCGCCTGACCTACCTGGGCATCTGCGATGTGCCGGAAGAACTGCTGGATGCCGGCAAGGCTTTTGGCTGCTCCAAACGCCAACTGCTGACCCGCATCGAACTGCCGCATGCCATGCCGAGCATCGCCGCCGGCATTACCCAATGCATCATGCTGTCGTTGTCGATGGTGGTGATCGCAGCCTTAGTGGGCGCCGACGGCCTCGGCAGGCCGGTGGTCAACGCACTGAACACCGCCGACATCGCCCTGGGTTTTGAAGCCGGGCTGGCCATCGTGCTGCTGGCGATCATGCTCGACCGTATCTGCAAACAACCCGACGCCAAGGTGAGGACTGAAGCATGAGTCTGATTCGCTTCGAGAAGGTCGATGTGATCTTCTCCAAATCCCCCCGTGAAGCCCTGGCGCTGTTGGATAAAGGCCAGTCCCGCGACCAAATCCTCAAGCAGACCGGCCAGGTGGTGGGCGTCGAAAACGCCAACCTGGAGATCGAGCGCGGCGAAATCTTCGTGCTGATGGGCCTGTCCGGCTCGGGCAAGTCGAGCCTGCTGCGCTGCATCAATGGCCTCAATCAGGTCAGCCGTGGGCGCATCGTCATCGAACACGAAGGCCAGGCGATCGACATCGTTTCCTGCTCGCCGGCCACCCTGAAAATGATGCGCACCAAACGCATCGCCATGGTCTTTCAAAAGTTCGCCCTGATGCCCTGGCTGACGGTGCGCGAGAACATCAGCTTCGGTCTGGAAATGCAGGGCCGCACCGCCGATGAATGCCGCAAGCTCAGCGATGCCAAGCTCGAACTGGTGGGCCTCACCCAGTGGCGTAACAAGCGCCCCCATGAGTTGTCCGGCGGCATGCAACAACGGGTCGGCCTGGCCCGTGCGCTGGCGATGGACGCCGACATTCTGCTGATGGACGAACCGTTCTCGGCCCTCGACCCGCTGATCCGTCAGCAGTTGCAGGACGAATTGCTGGTGCTGCAACGCCAGCTGCAAAAGACCATCGTGTTCGTCAGCCACGACCTCGACGAGGCGCTGAAGATCGGCTCGCGCATCGCCATCATGAAAGACGGCAAGATCATCCAGCACGGCCAGCCGGAAGACATCGTGCTCAACCCGGTGGATGAATACGTGCGCATGTTTGTCGCCCACACCAATCCACTCAATGTGCTGTGTGGGCGCAGCCTGATGCGTAATTTAAACAACTGCACGCGGGTCAATGGCGAAGTCTGCCTCGATCCCGGCAGCGACTCCTGGCTGGGCCTGAGCGCCGACAACCTGGTGCTCGGCGCCCGCCAAGGTACCGACAAGCTGCACCTGCAGAGTTGGATCAGCGGCCAGCCGATGAGCAGCCTGCAACGCCAACCGACCCTGGTCGACAGCAATATCGGCATGCGTGAAGCCTTGGATATCCGCTACCACACCGGACAAAAACTGGTGCTGCACGAACAAAACAAAGTGGTCGGCGTGCTCGGTGACAGCGAAATGTATCACGCCCTGCTCGGCAAGAATCACGGCTGAATAACCACCTTGCCGGGCGTGCGCACGCCCAGCAAGGTCAAGGAGAGTGCTTTATGCCTAAAGTCGGAATGCAGCCGATTCGTCGCAAACAACTGATCGACGCCACCCTCACCGCCGTCGATCAGGTTGGCATGCATGACGCCAGCATTGCCCTGATTGCCAAGCTGGCCGGGGTGTCCAACGGCATCATCAGCCATTACTTTCAGGACAAAAACGGGCTGCTGGAAGCCACCATGCGCCACCTGATGAACCAGCTTATTCAGGTGCAACGCGAACGGCGTTTAGCCCTCGAACAGGACACGCCACTGCTGCACCTGCGCACCATCATTCAGAGCAACTTCGACGACAGCCAGGTCAACGGCCCGGCGATGAAAACCTGGCTGGCGTTCTGGGCCAGCAGCATGCACCAGCCGTCCCTGCAACGCCTGCAACGGATCAACGACCACCGGCTGTATTCCAACCTGTGCAGCCAGTTCAAGCGGGTCTTGCCGCTGGACCAGGCACG
>JAIERD010000246.1 GCA_019747155.1 Pseudomonadaceae bacterium | reverse complement strand
CCTAGAGCCGGTTTTTTTATGCCCGCGATTTAGCATGAGGATCAATAACATGTCTCAGGAATACATCGGAACCAAGCAAGTTACCGCATGGCCGGAACTGAAGGGCGGCGCTGACGGCTTCGCAGTCAAGTATTCAGACGGTTATACAAGCTGGAGCCCCAAGGGCATCTTCGACAGTTCGTACATTGGCATCGGCCAAGTAAAAGAGCTGCCGCAGCATGTTCAGCGAGTGATCGGTGAGAAGGCGCAAAACGACGACCGCCTTGCGAAATTAAGTGCATTTATCAAGACGGAGGCTTTCCGCGAGCTAGCCGGGAAGTCTCAAGGGCTGCTGGTCGCTCAATCCGTAGCGATGAGCGAGCTGTCGGGAATACTTGCGGATCGTATCGCCAGCTTCTAACGCAACACAGAGCACACAGGGCCTCGTCAATGACGGGGCTTTTTTATTGCCGCAAAGCGGCCAACAGACCCCAGGGGTTAGCAAATGTATCTTTTCGGTAAGTGGTTTCCGTTGATGGCGGAAGAAGGCGAGGGCGGTAATGGCGGCGGCAATGAGGGCGATGAAGCGTCACGCATCGCGGCTGCGGTTGAGGCGGCTGTCGGCGGCCTCAAGACTAAGAACGGCGAGTTGCTGGGCAAGCTGAAGGCTGCCAGTGAAAACGCTGCTCGCTTCGAAGGCATCGATCCGGACGCCGTGCGCGGCATCTTGTCGAAGTTCGCCAACGATGAGGAGGCGGGCTTGATTGCCGCCGGCAAGCTTGACGAAGTGCTGAATAAGCGCACCGAGCGCATGAAAGCGGGCTTTGAAAAGGAAACCTCGACCGAGCGCGCCGCACGCGAAGCCGCAGACGCCCGCGCTGACAAGTTCAGTCGCCGGGTGCTTGAAAACGGCATTCGTTCCGAAGCCACTGCCGCCGGCTTGCATCAATACGCCATTGACGACGCCCTGCTGCGCGCCGGCTCGACCTTCACGCTTGATGACGAGGGCAACCCTGTCGCCAAAGAAGGATCGTTCGGCAAAGACGGCAACCCGCTAACCCTCAAAGAGTGGTTCGGCGACATGAAAGACAAAGCCCCGCACTGGTTCCCCGCAACTGCCTCGGGCAGCGGCGCGGGGCATGGCGGCGGCAACGGTGGAAACACGATGAACCAGGCGGCATTTGACGCACTCAGCCCGAAAGAGCGGGCCGTGCGCATGGCTGCCGGGCTCCGTATCACCGGCTAACCCCACAACAGCGCAACACCAAGAACCCGCCTAGTGCGGGTTTTCTCATTTCAGAGGATTCAAAATGCCTAACATTTTTACCGCGCTTCAGCCGGTACTGTTCTCCGCTGCACAAACCGTTTCGCAGGAACCGTTCGGCGTTATCTCTGCCGTGACTGGCGACTTTGACGACAAAGGTGTTGCTGTTGGCGATTCCGTCAAGGTGACCGTGGCCCCGTCGCGCACTGCGACCGACTACGTCCCGTCGATGCAAACCACTGCCGGCGACGACGCGACGCCGACGACTGTTGACGTGGCGATCACTGCCAACAAGCAAGTCACCTGGCACATGACCGGCGAGCAAATCCGCTCACTGGAAAATGGCGGCACCAACACCGAGTACGTTCGCCAGATGATCATGCAGGGTATGCGCACCCTGCGTAACGGCGCTGAGCAGGCCGCTGTGCTGGCCATCAAGTCGGGAGCTTCCCGCGCTGTTGGTACAGCCGGTACTAACCCGTTCGCCTCGGATATCAACATTATCCCTGACCTGCGCAAAGTGCTGTTTGATAACGGCGCACCGATGGCCGACTTGCAGTTGTGCATTGACTCGGCGGCTGGCACCTCGGCGCGTAAGTTGGGCATCATTCAGCAGGCGTACCAAGCGGGCAGCGAAGAAGAGCGCCGCTCCGGTGATCTGCTGCGCCAGTTCGGCTTCGCTATCCGCGAATCTGCCGGCGTCGGCCTGCACACCAAGGGCACCGGCTCGGCTTACGTTACCAGCGGCTCCACCGCTGTAGGTGTTCGCGACGTTGCGCTGGTGACCGGCGCCGGCACTATCTTGCCGGGCGACGTTGTTACTTATGCGGCTGACGCCGTAAACAAGTACGTCGTCAACACAGGCGTTGCAGCCCCTGGCACGATCTCGATGGGCCAGCCCGGCGCCCGGATCGTGATCCCGACCGCCAACGCCTTGACTGTCGGCAACAACTACACCTCGAACCTCGCGTTTGAGCGCAGCGCTGTTGTTGCGGTTATGCGTCCGCCAATCATCCCGAACAGCCCGCTGATCACCCAAACGCTGATCAGCGACGCATTCGGCATGACCTACCTGCTCGTTCAGGTGGTCGGTGACGGCATGATCACTTGGCGCCTGCACTTGGCCTACGGGTTCAAGGTTGTGAACAGCAACCACGTCGCCGTGCTGATGGGCTAACCAACTGCTGGGGCTTCGGCCCCAGCTTTTATCGATACCGAGGAATGCAAGCATGGCCAAAGCCACTAAATACGACGAGCAAGACACAACCGGCCTGATCAAAGTATGCAGGGACGGCGAAGAGCTTTACGTGCATCCGACCACCCTGGATGCGCACAAGCAAGCCGGCTGGAAAGAAGCAGAGTAATACCCCGCCCGGAAACGGGCACCCATTCCGCGCCCGCGTGGCGACAACTAACACGGGGAGCGATCCATGGCACTGCAATATAGCGTCACCGTCAATAACGCCCGGCTTGATGCGGTCGAAACAGCCTCTGGCACCTCGGCCAAGCTGCGGTTTTATACCGGTTCGGCGCCTGCCAACTGCGCAGCAGCCCGCACAGGCACGCTGCTGGTCGAGATGGCCTTGCCGGCTGACTGGATGAATGCGGCATCAGCCGGCAGCAAGACCAAGCTGGGCGCCTGGAGCGGCACCGCTGTTGCAGGCGCGGGCGCAACCCCTGGCTATGCCTGCATCATGGATAGTGCCGGCACCGTTTGCCATATTCAGGGCACCTCGGGCGTTGGCTCTGGCGATATCCCGGTAGACGGCACCATCACCAGCGGCCAGACCGTTACCTGCAGCACGTTCACCCTTAACGCTGCAAACACCTAGTCGGGGTAGTTATGGGCATTAAGCACAATTACACCGCAACAGGCACTAACGACGGGGCAAAACAGGTATCGGTAGACCGCTGGAATGCTGAGCACACTATCGACAGCGAGCTTATCTTGCCGATGGTAAGCCCTTCCGCTCCGGCGGCTGACAAGGTGGCGATTTACGGCAAAGAGATTGCCAGTCGAGCAATGCTATGCCAGATGGGCCCGAGCGGGCTGGATACAACGCTGCAAGCGCATCTTGGCGGCAACAAAATCGCGCTCTGGATGCCTCCCGGCGGATCTACTACTGTTCCGGGCGTGTTCGGCATGGCCGCTCTAACGGCTACCGGAACTGCGACGCTGAGAGCTATTGCAACCACTAACCTGCTGACACGAATGACCCGACTGGCCTATGTGTCGGCGGCTACAGCGGCTTCATTGGCTGGAGCTAGAGAGGCTGTAGCCAAGTACACGACAGGCGCTGGCTCCGGTCTTGGCGGCTTCTTTGCTCGGTATCGCTTTGCGATCACCGACGCTGCTGCTGTTTCTGGCGCGAGAGCATTTATTGGGCTGCAAGCAAACACTGGCGCGCCAACCAACGTCGAGCCCAGCACGCTGGTTAACTCGCTAGGAGTATGCCGCTTATCGACTAGCAGCAACCTGTGGATTTATGGCGCAGGCGCTTCGGCCGGGACGCCGGTTGATCTTGGCGTTAACTTTCCCGCCAACAACCCGAACGCAGCATACGAGCTGGCGCTATTCAGTCCGTCCGCTGGCGGCGGCTATTGGCAGGTTACTAGGCTGGATACCGGCGACGTTGCAAGCGGTACGTTCTCCGTTGTGCCGCTTGGAACCGTGCTTCTGTGTAATCAGCTTTGGTGCACAAACAATGCGACTGCTCTGGCGTGCGCGCTGGACATTTGCGGCATATACATAGAAACGGACTATTAAGCCATGGCGACGACACCGCTCTTTGATAGCGCGGTATTCGACTCGGCATTATTCGGCGGAGATTCTGGGCTGTTCGACGCCGCCGTGTTTGATGGCGCGGTGTTCGATCAGGGCGCAAGCGCGCCAACTACTGTTACTGCCAGCGCAACCATTACAGAGGCCGCAAGCACTGTAACGGCATCGGTTGCGGTTACAGGATCGACTGGCGTTATCGGTAGCGCGACGATCACCGAGACTGCAGACAGCGTAACGGCAGCAGTTGCGGCGGCGGTTGCAATAGCGGCTTCGATCACTGAGGCGGCGCAGACTGTAACATCTCAGGCCGTCTTGGCCGTGGCGGTGTCGGCTGGCATTACTGAAGACGCGCAAACTGTTACAGCGTCATCGGCCGTCCTGCTGAATTCCTCGGCAGCACTGGTCGAGACTGGTGATTCGGTAAGTTCGGCGGCATCAGTCTCGGTTATCTCAATTTCCGGCATTATTGAGACAGCTGAAGCGCTTACTGCCTCTGCAGCTGTATCAGTTGTCAGCGGCGCATCCATCGCTGAAACTGGCGATTCGATAACCGCAAGCGCGGTGATTGCATTGGCCGGCGTATCAGCCAGCGCAAGCCTTACCGAGCAGCCTGAAGCGCTTGCAGGGTCAACCCTTGTATCGGTCGCCTCGACTGCCTCCATATCCGAGGCGTCGGAAACAATCGCAGCCGCATCGTTTGTGGCCGTTGGTGTGCTGGCCAATCTGACTGAGGCTGCCGAAGCGCTGAGTGCCTCGGTCGTAACGTCGCCCGCTGGAATTACCGCGTCCGCAACACTTGCTGAGATTGCCGACTTTATCGGTGCGAGTGCGCTGGTCTATGTGACCGTTGATGCGTCAATCACTGAGTCAGGCGACTTCGTTGGCGAGTCGCACATTGATCAGCAATACCCGCTCGCAGGTATCAGCCAAGGCTGGCCGCTGACCGGTGTTACGCAAGCTTTGCCGCTTGCCGGGGCGCCCCAAGACTATCCGCTCACAGTCGCGCAGCAGTACCCGCTAGCCGGGCAAAAACAACCTTTCCCGCTGGGGTAAACATGACACTTATCACCGAAGACGGCAGCGGCCTCGCTGACGCTGAATCGCTGTGCTCGGTCGAATATGCCGACACTTATCACGCGGCGCGCGGAACCACTACTTGGGCTGGCCTGAGCACTGCTGAGAAAGAGCAGGCGCTACGACGCGGCACCGATTATCTGGAGCAGCATTACGGCGTCCGCCTGGCCGGACATCGCCAGTTCACCGTTCAGGCGCTGGCCTTTCCGCGCTATGAGCTGCCACGCAAGGGTGGCTTCAAGGGTGAATACTGGGCCACCGGCGCCGTGCCATTGGCGGCAGCCCAGGCCTGTGCCGAGATGGCCTTGCGCGCTGGCAAGGCGGATCTAGCCCCAGACATTGGCCGACTGAAGAAATCCATTACTGTCGGCCCGATCAAGACCGAGTACGTCGATAGCGACGGCGTGACACGCTATCGGCAGATCGATCAGATCATGAGCCAGTTCATGGCCGGATCGAGCAGCAGCATTGCACTGGCGCGCTCATGAGCGAGTTCTATGACGAAGCGGCTGCAGTCGTTACCGAGGCGCTGGCCGAGTACGGCGCGCCGCTGACCATCCGCAAGATCGTTGCCGGCGAGTACGACACGGACACGGGCGGCATGTCGCAGACGATTACCGATCACGTCACCGTCGGCCTGCGCGAGTCTTACCGGCTGCAAGATATCGACGGATCAACCATCAAGCGTAATGACGTGAAGCTACTGATCGGCCCGGCACTCACCGCGGGCGGCCAGACGCCGGCACCGACTACGCAAGACAAAATCATTTTCGACGGCAGCACCTACACCGTCCAGAACGTCGACCCTTGGAACTATGCCGGGGTGAGCGTCGGCTTTAGCGTGCAGGCGAGAAAATGAGCACCTTCACGCTGGACTTCGAGGAATTTGCGAAGAAGGCTGTCGGCAATGCGGTGGTCGTATTTCAAAAGGTCGCCATTGATGCGCTGTCGTCGTGCGTCAAGCGCTCGCCAGTCGGCAATCCTGAGCTGTGGGCAGCCAACGCGCACGCGACCCAGTACAACAACGCCGTTGACTCTGAGAACACACGGCTTCGCGCTGACCCCGCCAACTTGAACAAGGGCGGCAGGCTCAAGGCTGGCCGCAAGATCAAGGATTCAATGCCAATCGTGGCCGGAGCCGGCTATGTCGGCGGCCAGTTTCGTGGCAATTGGCAGGTCGCTTTCGAGGTTGCACCGACCAGTGAGACTGGCGTGATCGACGGCAACGGCAGCGCAACTATTGCTGCCGGCGCGGCAGTCATTCAGGCATTCACCTCGAGCGTTGGCAGCATCTGGTTGATGAATAACGTCCCGTATGCCCAGCGCCTTGAGGATGGCCATTCAACGCAGGCGCCCAACGGGATGGTCAGGCTAACCGTTGTCGAGATTCAGCAATACATCAACCAGGCCGTTCGGGAGCTTCCAGATTGAGCACAACCATAGTCCGCAGCGCGCTTGAAGGCCGCTTGAAGGTCTGGGCCGCCGCAAGAGTGCCGGCATTGCCGGTGGCCTGGCAGAACGCGCCATTTGATCCGCCTGCAGATGGCGGCGTGTACCTGCGCGCCTTCACGATGCCGGCGACCACTGACAGTGAAGACTTAGCCGGCGTCATGCGCGCTTATACCGGCGTGTTTCAGATCAGCATTGTCGCGGCAGCCGGTAGCGGCACTACGCTATCAAACGCAATCGCCGACGAATTAGCCGCGCTATTCCCCAACAACTTGCCGCTGATTAAGTCCGGCTTATCGGTCTACGTCCGCACCCCTTGCAGCACGTCAGCGTCAATCGCTGACGACACAACAAGCACCACGCCTGTGTCGTTCAGCTATCGAGCCGACACGGTTTAACCCAGCCCCGCAAACCCACCCGCAAACGAACCGCCTTCTTGGCGGTTTTTTTATGCCTGAAATAAAGGAAATGCCCCCATGGCGGTATCGCTCAGTAACGGTTCAGTTGTATCTGTCGCAGCCTCTTATGGCGCTGCAATCACCATCAGCGCAATCACCAACGCCAACCCGGCAGTAGCAACCACCTCCGCTGCGCACGGCCTTGCGAACGGCGACTTCGTTGAGGTTACCTCGGGCTGGTCCAAGCTCAATAGCCGCATCGTGCGCGTAGCCGCTGCATCCGGCTCCGTGTTCACGCTGGAAGGTTTCGACACCAGCTCTGTGTCGCTGTTTCCATCGGGCGGCGGTACAGGTACTTGCAAGAAAATCGCCACCTGGACCCAGATCACTCAGATGCTCGATCTGACCACTGCCGGCGGCGAGCAGCAGTTCGTCAACTACTCGTTTCTGGAGCAGGATTTCGAGAGCCAGATTCCAACCCTCAAATCGGCGTCGAGCATGACCCTGAGCATTGGTGACGACTCCACCTTGCCGCACTACGCCATCCTGTCGGCCGCCAACGATGACCGCGTACCGCGCGCGCTGCGTCTGGTTCTGCCTAACGGCGCAATCCTGCTTTACAACGGCTACATGACCCTCAACAAAACCCCGTCGCTGACCAAGAGCCAGATCATGGCCCTGGCCGCCACCGTGTCGATGACCTCGCAGCCAGTGCGCTACGCAGCGTAATTCAGGCCTGAGCGCGGCCCGTCAATCGGCGGGCCGCCACCCCTAACAAGAGAGTAGATCCGTGTCCAAATTCAAACTTGATCCAAACCCAACATTCAAAGCCGTCGTGCAAATCCCTGTGCATGGCGGCGAGTCGGAGCCGGTAGTTTTCGAATTCAAGCACCGCACCCGCGATCAGCTCGACGAGTTCTACAAGCCAAAGAAAGAACGCACCATCGAAGAACAGCTGATGGACATGATTGTCGGCTGGGATCTGGACGACGAATTTAACGCCGAGAACGTGGCCAAGCTGGCGCAAAACTTCATTGGCGCCGCCACTGCGCTGGTCACCGTTTACGTTGCCGAGCTGATGCAGGCACGCACAAAAAACTAACCGAGGCGGCCGAGCGCCTGTATCAGAAAGCGCCATCTGATGCGGAGCTGTCCGCGTTCGGTTTCCTCGCCTCCGACTTTGCCGACGATGCGCTTGGCATATGGCCCGACAACTGGCAGCCGCTGCAGGTATTTAGCGCCATGGGCACTCAGTGGCGCTCTGGCATGAATGGCCCGACCGGCCTTGATTACGGCGTGCTACGCGAAGTCATGGCCTTCGAGCGCGTGCCCAAGGCTGACCGTCAAGACGTTTACGACTGTATCCGCGTAATGGAAACGGCCGCCCTTTCAGAAATTCACAAGAAGGATTAAGGCCGTGGCCGATATCGCATCGCTTGGCATCAAAATCGACACCAGCAGCGTGCAAAAGGCCGAGGGCGATCTCGACAAGCTGACTCGCACGGCCGCCAGTACCGAGCAGGCGGCGGGCAAGGTCGGAACCGCATGGGCGCAGGCCGGCGATAAGATGGGCAAGGCTGCCGCGCCCGCTGCGAAGGTGGCTGACGCATTCAAGCAGGGCAGCGCTGCAATGAAGGCGCAGCAGGACGAACTGGCCGGGCTGATCGGTAAGATTGATCCTGTGGCTGCCGCCTACGGCCGCCTTGACGATCAGCTAGCCAGCCTGCGCAAGTTCAAGACAGCCGGCCTGCTTGACACTGAGTCTTTCCGGGATTATTCGGCCAAGATCGAAGCGGCCCGGAACAGCCTTGGCGGCATGGAAACAGCCATCCGCAAAACCGGCATATCTTCTGCGCAGACCGCGAACGCGATGCGCCAAATGCCGGCGCAAATCACCGATATTTTCACCAGCCTAGCGGGTGGGCAAAATCCGTTGCTGGTGCTTATCCAGCAGGGCGGGCAGATCAAGGACTCCTTTGGCGGGATCGGCAACACCTTTCAGGCGCTAAAGGAGCACGTTCGAGGGCTATTTTCTTCGGCGTCGAGCGTTGACGCGGACGGACTACTTTCCATCGGCGCTGGCTTGGCCTCGATTGCCGAGCAGCAGGCGGCACTCGCGCAAGGTGCGCAGCCGGCAAGCGAAGGGCTTGGCAGTCTGGCGGATAGCGCAAACTCTGCGACTGAAACGGCAGGAAATGCGCGAGGCGCAATCGGCGGCCTCGGGCTGTCTGCCGGGGCCGCTACAGGGCTATTCGTCGTGGCTGCCGCCGCTGCCGCCGTGCTCGCACTGGCGTACAAGCAGGGCAGCGATGAGGCGACCGCTTACAGCAAGGCCATCGTATTAACCGGCAACATCGCCGGCACAAGCGCGGGGCAGATGCAGAGCATGGCTGCGGCCATCGACCTAGTGTCTGGCACTCAGGCTAACGCAGCGTCGGCACTGGCAGAGACTGCCTCGTCCGGTAAATTTGCCGCAACCCAGATCGAAGCAATCGCAACCGCCGCTGTGGCGATGGAGTCAGCCACCGGCAAAGCGGTATCCAATACCGTCGCCGAGTTCGCCCGGTTAGCCGATGAGCCTGTATCGGCATCCGAAAAGCTGAACGAGCAATACCATTATCTGACCGCTGCAATCTATGAACAGATTCAGGCGCTGGATGAGCAGGGCAACCACGCCGCCGCCGCCGAGCTGGCCATTGCCACCTTTGGCGATGCAATGGAGTCGCGCGCCAAGCAGATCAGGGACAACCTTGGCGTCATCGAAGGCGGCTGGGACGCCATCAAGCGCGGCGCCGCTGAGGCGTGGGACGAGATGCTTGGCGTTGGCCGCACACAGACGCCAGACGCGCGACTGAAAGAGCTACAGGGTGGCGCAACTGTTGATGCCGGGGCAGTTGCCGCTAATGGCTTGGTGCTTGGGCCATTAGGCGCGCTGTATGAGGGCTACAAGCAGGCCAAGGCAACCCTCGGCGAGAATGACGGCAGCAATGCGGCCGAGATTGTAGCGCTGCAAAAAGAGATCTCCGAGCGCGATCAAAAGGCGTTCGATGAAGGCCAGAAAGCCAAGATCAACGCCGAGGCTATCGCAGCCGAGAAGCGGTTAAAGCTGCAGACTGACGCCAACAAAACACAGAGCGACAAGCGCAAGGATGCTCAGGATAAATACCAGCGCGACATAGCCAGCATCAAAAAGGCTAACCCGCTCAGCGCATTTGTTACTGACGCTGCTATTGCATCTGGTATCGCCGGCATCAATGACGACTTCAAGGACAAGGCCGCACCAAAAACCAAAAAAGCCGCCACTGTCGCTGCCTACCAAGACGACGCTGCTACCAAGATGCTGCAGTCTCTGCGCGAGCAGGGCGCCGCACTTAATGAGCAGCTGACCACTACAGGGAAGTTGACGGCGGCCGAGCGTGAGCAGGTCAAGTTCTCGCAGCTAATCGCCGACCTGAAGTCGAAAGACATACTGACCGCTGATCAAAAAAGCCTGCTGGCTAATCAGGACTCGATCACCGCGCAGCTAGCTAAAAACGCTGCGGTTGCCGATGAGGTTGCCAAGCGTACCGAGCTGAACAAGCTGCAGGAGCGCGGCGCGCAACTTCAAGAAACTATGGCGGCGGCACTGGAGGGCGCGAAAGACCAGCACGCCGATGTGCTGGGGGCGAGTGGTGCCGGCAAGCAAGAAATGGAGCAAATCAAGGCGCAGTCCGCGATACGCAAGCAGTATCAGCGGTTTCAGCGTGATCTTGATAAGGCGACTCCGGCCAGCTTGCTCGGCTCCGACAGCTACGCCAGCGAAGTCGCCAAGATAAAGCTAGGGCTTGGCGATGCGCTAGACGAGAGCGCTGACTATTACAAGGAGCTGAAAAAGCAGCAAAAGAACTGGGCAAAAGGTGCCGAGAAAGGCTTCCAGAACTATCTCGATAACGCGGCTGATATGGCCGGGGATATGGCCGGAATCGTTGAGGGAACGCTCACCTCAATCACTGACGGTATCAGCGACAGTTTTGCCAATGCGCTGATTCAGGGCGACGACCTCGAGACCTCGCTGTCCAACATTGCCACCACAATCGAAACGCAGCTGCTGTCGGCACTGATCAAAATGGGCCTGCAATACGGAATCAACGCGGCGCTTGAAGTGGCCGCAGATGGAACCGTCACGGCGGCAAAGGTTGCATCAACGGCAACGCTTACCACTACGGCGGTGGCGTCAACCGCCACAGTGGCGGGAGCGCAAGCACCGGCCGCCGCCGCAACAACCGCCGCATGGGCGCCAGCCGCTGCTGTGTCATCTGTTGCGTCATTCGGTGCCGCCGCAGCCATCGGCCTGGCTGCCCTTATCGCCGTAATGGCTATGGCTAAGGGCTTCAAAACGGGCGGCTACACCGGCAACGGCGGCGTCTCTGATGCTGCTGGCGTTGTTCACGGCCAAGAGTATGTCTTCGATGCAGCGACCACAAAGCGCATCGGCGTGGACAACCTTGATGCGATGCGCGCAGGTCAAATGGCGCCTATTCGCGCAGCGGCAAGCAATGATATATCATATCAAAATAGGTCCGTAAGCCAGCAGTCGGCACCTGTGCGCGGCGGCCAGGTAATCAATAACTTTGTGTTGCAGGGTCGCCCAGACAATCGCACTCAGTCGCAAATTGCGATGAAGGCCGGCAAGGCATCACAGCGAAATCAATCGAGGTTCGGCTGATGTTTATCGAGGCAAGACTGCTTGACGAGCTGGCCTATGGGCTCAGTGGTGGGCCCACATGGAGCACGCTGCGCACCGGACTTAAAAGTGGGATCACGCGGCGCAATGTCATGCGCTCGCGCCCGCTACACAAGTTTGACGGCAGCTTTGACGGTCGAGACGAGAAGGTACTGGCTGTCTTGCTGGCCGCGTTCAACGCGACACGCGGGGCGGCCTTTGGCTTTCGGTTCAAGAACTGGATGGATTATCAGCTTCAGGCCGAGGCATTCGCCGTCGGCACTGGCGCCTCTCAGATCGTTCAGCTCACCAAGGCTTACACCTTTGGCGCGCAGACGGTGCTAGTACCGATCCGCAAGCCAAACGAAGGCCTGGTCATCAAGGAAGGCGGCAACGTACTGGCGGCAACCGTGGACACCACGACTGGCATTATCTCGTTTACTGCGCCGCCTGGCTCCGTAATTACCGCGTCAGGCACGTTCGATTTACCAGTCAGCTTTGACAATGACGAGTTCGGCGGAGCTATCGACTCGCTCAAGGTATACACCATCGACATCCAGCTAACTGAGGACATGAGCGCATGAGGTCGGTTCCTTCTGCTCTGCTTGCGCACCTACAGGGAAGCGTTACCACTACCTGCCGCCTACTGCGCTTTACGCTGCGTGATGGTCGTGTGTTTGGTATCACCACGCTGGATACGCCAGTTACCTACCTTGGCGTCACCTATAGCGCAGTGGACGGCTTTGATTCTTCGATCATCGCCACTGATGCTGGGTTATCGGTCGACAACTCCGAGGCTCGGGCGCTGCTTTCAGCAACTGTTGGCGGCATCACGGCGGCAATGGCCGAGGTGGGCGAGCTTGACGATGCGTCGTGGTCGATGCTGCTGGTCAACTGGGCCGATCTTTCGATGGGCCACATGACGCTGGACGCGGGCGACGTGGGGGAGGTCAAGGTGATCGACGGGCAGATTTACATGCCCGAGGTGAACTGGGCGCTGCTGGTGGCGGTGCTGCTGGCGGTGGTGGGCTTTGGCAGC
>JAIERD010000360.1 GCA_019747155.1 Pseudomonadaceae bacterium | reverse complement strand
CCACCTGGCTGATTCTCGGTGAAGTGGTTGCCGTGCATATCGCCCAACACCTGCTCAAAAATGGGGTCTACGACACCGCAGCGGCAGAGCCTATATTGCGCGGCGGTGGCGCGGCGGACTACTTCCAGCTGGGGCCGCAAGCACTGTTTAAAATGCAGCGTCCCGGCTGCAGAGAATGAAACAAATCACGCACACTTGCCGCTGACTGACAGGAGCAGCCGATGGATCGCTTTCAGGAAATGCAGGTATTTCTGGCCGTGGCCGAAGAACAAGGCTTTGCCGCAGCAGCACGACGCCTGAACCTCTCGCCGCCCACAGCACCCCAACGATCTAAACCAAGCCCAGCTGGTAGTTGCAGCCAGCAGCACGCTGCTCACCGACTGGCAGTTCAGCAGCCCCCAGGGGGCCATTTACATTCGTCCACAACCGCGCCTGATCGTCACCGCCAACCAGCCCTCTATCAACGCCGCCTGCCTGGGCTGGGGGCTAACTCGGGTGCTGTCCTATCAGGTGGCCAGCCAAGTTGCCGCCGGTGAGCTGGAAATTGTCCTGCAGGCATTCGAACAGCCGGCGCTGCCCATCCATGTGGTCCATCAAAGCGGCCGCAAGGTGCCGGCCAAGGTGCGCACCTTTGTCGACTTCTGCGTTGCACAACTGAGCCAGGCCAGCGCACTCAACCCTTCGGGCAGAAACTGATCAACATGGATCGCCACCAAGAAATGCGTATTTTCCAGGCGGTGGTCAGCGACCTCAGTCTGGCGGCGGCAGCCCGGCGGCTGAACATTTCCGCACCCACCGTGACCCGCGCCATTGCCTCCCTGGAGCAGCGCTTTGCCAGCGATTGCCAGCGAATCTTGCAAGAGCTCAACGCGGCCGAAGCCTCGGCCTGCGGCCAGCTGATCATGACCGCCACTTTGCTCGACTACCTACATGCCTACCCGCAAGTGGATATTTTTGCCCAATACCTCGACCATTTTCCCAACCTGCATGAAGAAGGAATCGACGTGGCCGTGCTGATGGGCGCCCTGCCGGACTCCTCACTGTTCGCCCTCAAGGTCGGCAGCATTCGCCGGGTGGTCTGCGCCAGTCCGGCCTACCTGCAGCGACATGACACGCCTGGCGAAGAAGTACGACACCAGCGGTCGCTGGCTACCCAACGAGCCAGCCGCCGCCGCCAAGGTGCAGCGCTGGTTGTCGGTGGCCGCCGGCCAG
The DNA here is from genome assembly GCA_019747155.1 of Pseudomonadaceae bacterium. Classification (GTDB taxonomy): domain Bacteria; phylum Pseudomonadota; class Gammaproteobacteria; order Pseudomonadales; family Pseudomonadaceae; genus Aquipseudomonas. The sequence continues at coordinate 11,347 of JAIERD010000360.1, read as the reverse complement.
ATTGCCTCTGGCCCGGCCACGGCGCGGCTGATCACCGTGTTCGGCGCACCTTACGATGCCGAATCAACCATTGCCCGCAGCCATGCCCTGCTCCAGGTTGTAGAACAGGAATTAACCCGCAGTCCGTTCCTCGCTGGCAACGCAGCCACCCTCGCCGATGTGGCCGGCTATACCTACATAGCCCATGCCCCGGAAGGCAATGTGTCGCTGGCTGACTACCCACAGGTTCGCGCCTGGCTGGCACGCATTGAAGCCCTGCCAGGTTTCGTGCCGATGCAGCGCACGGCCGTCGGCCTGCAAAAGGCTTGATGGCGTGACCGGGCAGGCGCCTGCCCGGCATTTTCTGGATACCAGCGGAGCCTCAGCATGCACGCACTCGACGATAGCGGCCCCTCCCCCTGGCATGCCGGGGAAAAGCAATTGTGGTTGCTGCAAAGCGCCCGCAGCTTGGCTGAGCTGCCGTTTCACGGTGAATTGTTCAACCTGCAACAGCGCGGCGGCGAAGCCATGCACGCCCTACGCCTGCTTAGCCAACCCGAGCCCCACGCCCTGGAAGGCCAGGACTTCGAACTGGCCGGGCGCATTGATGTGGCGCTGCTCAAGTCGCTGCTGCCCTTCGATGACTATGACTTTTACTTGTGCGGCCCGAGTAGTTTCACCCAAGACCTGTACGACGGCATTCGAGCACTGAATATCAGCGATGCACGCATCCATGCCGAGACCTTTGGCCCCTCCAGCCTGCGCCGCCAACCAGATCAGGGCAGCAGCACTCCAGCCTAACTGCCCGTAGCCGGTTCAGCAGTGCCGGTATTGTTGCCAAGGAGGCACGCTGGCAACCCGGCAGCGGTAGCCTGCTGGAACTGGCCGAAAACCGTGCCCTCACGCCGCCGTTTAGTTGCCGTGGCGGCTCGTGCGGCACTTGCAAGACGGCCATCATCAGTAGTGCAGTGACTTATCCGTTGCCGCCCGCCGAATTACCGGAAGCCGGCCAGACGCTGGACGGCCGGAGCGCCGCGCAATCAGCGGCCTGCGGTATCAGTACGAGCTACAAGCGCCGCCTGACGTGCTCACGCGTGCTCTCAACGCCTTGGCGCATACTCTCAGCCCCGCCGTCGAAGGCGCGAACCTTGTACGAATATCCGCTGTATTGTGGCCCGAAAACAACAAGGGCCTGCCAGCGTAAACGCCTGCAAGCCCTTGATTTTATTGGTGCCCGAAGCCGGGGTCGAACCGGCACGTCCTTACGAACGAGGGATTTTAAGTCCCTTGCGTCTACCGATTTCGCCATTCGGGCGGTAGCACAGTTGTTGCTTTGCTGTGGTTGCAGTTAAGCGCTGTTTCTGGCGCCACAACGAGGGCTGAAATATATACAGCCCGTGGCGCTGACGCAAGGTCGAAGGCCTCGCAAAAGCGCTTTAACTGTTACTTAACAGTATAAAAAAAGCCCCGTAAATCAGTGATCTACGAGGCTTTTTAAATGGAGGCGCGACCCGGAATCGAACCGGGCTGGCTGGATTTGCAATCCAGTGCATAACCGATTTGCTATCGCGCCTGAAAGCAAGCAGGCCGTATTAACGGCCTGCTGAATTTGGAGCGGGAAACGAGACTCGAACTCGCGACCCCGACCTTGGCAAGGTCGTGCTCTACCAACTGAGCTATTCCCGCGTTTTGGTGGCGCCATTCTATAGGATCACAACAACTCGTCAACCCCTTGATTCAAAAAAGTTTATTTCTTTTCAGGGGTGATACTCAGGTGCGGCCAGGCCGCCCGCAAATACTGTGACATCGACAACAAGGTGAGTGCCGCCGAGATATACAGCAAGCCGTAACCAAGCCCAACCCAGACGGAAAACTGCGGCGGAATGGCCAGCAAGATGACCAGCGCCAACATTTGCGCGGCAGTTTTCCATTTACCCAGATCAGACACCGCCACTTGCGCGCGGGCGCCGATCTCGGCCATCCACTCACGCAGGGCCGAGACCACGATTTCGCGGCTGATGATGATGATCGCCGGCAAGGTCAGCCAGAGGTTGTGATGGGCCTCAACCAGCAGCACCAGCGCCACAGCAACGATCAGCTTGTCAGCCACCGGATCAAGAAATGCCCCGAATGGCGTGCTTTGTTGCAGTACGCGGGCCAGATAGCCGTCCAGCCAATCGGTGGCGGCGGCAAAGGCAAACACCGCACTAACCGCCAGCGGACTCCAGGAAAACGGTAGGTAAAAGAGCAGCACAAAAACTGGAATCAGCAGTACGCGCAGAACGGTAAGCAGGTTGGGGATATTCATCAGTACGACTGGTCCGCAAGGTGGTCGGGCATTCTACCCGCTGCATACTACTCACTGTGAAGAGCAGCATAAATTAACTCTGCAAGCTTTTTGCTAATGCCAGGGGCTTTAGCGATCTCATCTGTACTGGCGCGACTCAGTTCGTGCAACCCGCCAAAATGCTTGAGCAAGTCGCGCCGCCGCGCCGGGCCAACACCGGCGACATCTTCCAGCGTTGAGGTGCGGCGTGCTTTGCCACGGCGGGCACGGTGGCCGGTAATGGCAAAGCGGTGCGCTTCATCGCGCACTTGCTGAATCAAATGCAGGGCTGGTGAGTCACCTGGCAGGGTAAATTCATGGGCGGCATCGTTCAAATACAAAGTCTCGAGCCCCGGTTTACGGGTAACGCCTTTGGCCACACCGAGCAAAATCAGCTTTGGCACTTGCAGCTCATGCATCACTTCCTGGGCCATTTTCAATTGGCCTTTGCCACCATCGACCAGCAAAATATCCGGCAACTTGCCCTCGCCCGCCTTGGCCCGGCTGAAGCGCCGGGTGAGCGCTTGATGCATGGCGGCGTAATCATCGCCTGCGGTTACACCCTCAATGTTATAGCGCCGATAGTCGGACTTGAGCGGCCCCTCTGGCCCGAACACCACGCAGGAGGCCACCGTCGCCTCGCCGCTGGTATGGCTAATGTCGAAACACTCAAGGCGCTGCGGCAACTGTTCCAGCCCCAAGGCTTGCGCTAACGCTGCGAAACGCGCGGCCAAATGCTGACGATTGGCCAGACGCGAGATCAGTGCCTGCTCGGCATTAGTCACCGCCATCTGCTGCCAGCGCGCACGGGTGCCGCGTACCCGATGGGCGATAGTCAGGTCGTGCTGGCGCGACTCGGCCAAGGCATCAATCAGCGCCGGGAAATCCTCGTGCAGCACATTGACTATCACTTCACTCGGCAGCTCGCGCTCATGGCTGCCCAGGTAGTACTGCGCCAGGAAAGCCGACAACACCTCGCTGCCCTCCTCCTCAATGGCCACCTGCGGGAAGAAGTTTTTACTGCCCAGCACCCGCCCACCGCGCACGCTGATCAGGTGCACGCAGGCGCCGCCCGGATTGACGATGGCCGCGACCACATCCACGTCGCCGCTGCCACCTTCCATGCTTTGCTGATCCTGCACGCGGCGCAACAAGGCCAGCTGATCGCGCACCTCGGCGGCCTGCTCAAACTCCAGGTTCTGCGCAAAGCCCTCCATGGTTGTCGACAACTCATCGCTGAGCGCATTGCTACGCCCCTCGAGAAACATCACCGAGCGGCGCACGTCGGCGGCGTACTCGTCGGCATCAACCAAGCCGACGCAGGGCCCCTTGCAGCGTTTGATCTGATACTGCAAACAGGGTCGGCTGCGATTATTGAAGAAACTGTCCTCGCACTGACGGACCAGAAAGGTCTTCTGTAGCAAGTTAAGGCTTTCGCGGATGGCGCCGGCGCTGGGATAAGGCCCGAAATAGCGACCTTTTGGCTTTTTGGCACCACGATGCAGGCTCAGTCGCGGGAATTCGCCGTCCGACAACAACACATAAGGATAGGACTTATCGTCGCGCAGCAGGATGTTGTACGGCGGACGCGAGGCTTTAATCAGCGTTTGTTCGAGCAGCAGAGCTTCGGTTTCATTGGCGGTAACCGTGGTTTCGATCTGAGCGATCTTGGCCACTAGCGCTGCGGTTTTCGGCGCCAGCCCAGTTTTACGAAAGTAACTGGAGAGGCGCTTTTTTAGATTCTTGGCTTTGCCGACATAGAGCAACAGGCCCTGGGCATCGAACATCCGATACACGCCCGGATGACTGCTGCAAACGGCCAAAAAAGCTGCGGCATCCAACACCCTGCCGGGCTCAGTTGACGACATCGACCATGCCGTGAAGAACCGCGAGCAAGGCCAATTCAACCTCGCTGCTGATCGCCAATTTATCGAAAATCCGATAGCGATAAGTGTTCACGGTTTTCGGCGACAGGCACAACTTATCGGAGATGCTTTGCACCTTCTGGCAGCCGGCAATCATCAGCGCAATCTGCACCTCACGCTCGGACAGCAATTCAAAAGGCGAGCCATTGGTTTGCGGCTCGAAGGCTTTCAGCGCCAGTTGCTGGGCGATCGGCGGGCTGATGTAACGCTGCCCGGCAAACACCATACGAATCGCCCGCACCATCTCATCCAGCGCCGCACCTTTAGTCAAATACCCCGCCGCACCAGCCTGCAACAGCCAGGTTGGGAACGGATCTTCCTCACAGGCGGTCACCGCCAACACCTTGATGTCCGGGTGGCTGCGCAACAGTTTACGGGTGGCTTCGAGGCCGCCGATGCCGGGCATCTTGACGTCCATCAAGACCACGTCGGGCTTGAGTTCGCGGGCTTTCTTCAACGCTTCTTCGCCACAATCCGCCTGCCCAACAACCTGCAAGCCTTCAATATCAGCCAACATGCGCGTGATCCCGGCCCGCACCAGATCGTGGTCATCAACCACCAGCACCTTAATCAAACGCCACCTCGTCATCTATCCAGAGCCGCCAGCTGTGGCGGTCTTGCTCGCAAGCTCACACCTTAACAAAAGCGCTCAGCCAGACCTAGCCTGATCTGGCTGAGCGCTTTGCTTTTGCGCGGTCAGTTGCAACTGTTATTGGCTCACCAACTGCCGTAGGGGATGCCGAACTTTTCGATATAGGCTTTGGATGTTTCTGAAAGAGGCCGATAGTGTCCATCGGATTTGCCGTCATAAGGCCCGACTTTGACAATAGTGGCCTCTACTCGAGCAACCTCAATGGCCTTTAGGCAGGCACCTCCCACCCAAACTTTGACGATGCCCCCAGGGGCCAGGCCGATGCCTATGTCTTTGCGATAGGCTGTAGTCGGTTTGTCGGCGTGGGGACAATAAGTTCTCTCGGCATTGCGCATAAGCGCACGTGCAGTTTCGGGAACCTCTATAAATACCTCGTAGGTCTGCGGCTCGACCATGGACTGCCAGCGCACATAGATCAGCCGTGGTAAATCAGCCCTCGTAACATCACGGCCAGAGCCTCCACCGACGCTACTGGCCCATCCTTTTGGGCTACCTCGATTTTTCAAAGGCTTTGAAACAGATGCAATACCACCACCGGCCCCGCGAAATACTTGTTTTAGAATATCCACCACTTGCGCGGTTTCAACATAGGCCTCCATATAATCGGGCCCTCCAAAACCCAAAGACCAAGCGTCGTAAGGCATGGATTCGTAATTACTTTGTAGTAGGGTGCTGAGCGCCAGCAGGAAGACTTTCATTGCCTTACCAACTGCCATAGGGAATGCCGAACTTTTCAACATAAGCTTTGGATGGTTCGGTAAGGGGATCGTATCTGCCTCCAGATTTCCCACCATCAGGCCCTACTTTGACAATAGTGGCCTCTACCCGGGTAATTTCGACGGGATTTAAGCAAGGACCGCTGAGCCAGACTTTGGCGATACCTCCTGGAGCTAGGCCGATGCCAATGTCCGAGCGGTAGTCCGTAATCGGTTTGTCAGAGTGAGGGCAGTAAGTTGTTTCGGCTTTACGCATTATTTCGCGTGCCGACTCGGGGATTTCAATGAACACCTCGTAGGTCTGCGGCTCGACCATCGACTGCCAGCGTACATAAATCAAGCGGGGCAAGTCCGCGCCCGTAACATAGCGCCCCTTGCCTCCCCCAGAATTGTTGACCCAACCTTTAGGGTTTCCTTGATTGTTAGGAGGGGTTGCTACCGAAGCAATACCTCCTCCAGCCCCGCGAAATGCCTGTTTTTGAATATCCACCACTTGCGCGGTTTCAATCCAAACTTCCATATAAGCTGGAGCGGCAAAGCCGAGAAACCAGCGTTCATAAGGCATGGATTTTCCCGCACCGACAGCGCAACTACTCAGCAATAGTCCCAAAAGCAAAATAGTTCCTGAACTAAGTAAACCTGTGACTCTACTCATTTGGATGTACCACGCGTTTATTGCTGTCGGTTGGTCGATTAATAAAGACGACTTCAAGGTCACTGTTGTTTCGTCCTTTCGCTGCATTCCAGTGGGCCGACTGGTGGATATAACGATGGCGCAGCATCGCTTCTTCGCCGGGTGTCAGACCGGCATTAGGGCTGTAGCCCAAGGCGAAGGCTTGTAGTTTTGCTGCGATGGGCTTCAGCTCCTCCGGCAAAGCAAGGGCTTGGATATTCTCTCGAATCGCTAGGAAGGGAACGTCATGTTTCACCGCCAGCTCACGCATGATCCGCAGGTACACCAACGAGAGTTCGCCGCGTACTGGTCGCTGCATACTCACCGCCGCATAAACGCGTTTTTGCGGGCCACTATTTGATGAGCCATTGTTTTTCTTGTACTCCATTTCTCTATCCCAGAGAGCAACGTTAATGGTTGCCCCCAGTGCAGCGTCATCGAGCAAATCTTTATTGACCCAAGTCGTCTGTTGGCTGGCGGTAAAGACATGGGCCGGGCTGCTGCTCGACGGCACGCCTTGGCTGATCTCGCTGGTGCGCGGTTTACTCAGGAGTAGTTTTTCCGTAGCTCGTGGCAAGTAGCCACCGCCTAGGTCTGAGTGCACACCGGGCAGCCGAATATCGGTGCTGCCGGCGCTGTTAAGGGCGAAGTTATGGCGGATTTCATCCCGTGCAACCAGATGCACGACCTTTTTGGCGCAATTAGCCGTTAAACAGAGATCGATGCCGGGGTTATAGGCATTGGCACCGCTGTAATCGAATAGCGCCGGGTTGGAGATCGCCGCCACCGTATCGAACAGGCCAATAAAATTAATGCTTAGATCAGTTTTGGGTTGCCAAGTAAAGCCACCAGAGAGGCCTGTGGTACCTGCTGCCAGCTCTTTGACCACCGAGCCGTCTGGTCCCTTGAGCAGTGCATTGGCAAAGTGCCGAGCTGCGGCGGCACCCCGGCTAAAGCCAAAAATATCGAACTCAATCCGCTCGATAATTAAATTAGGGTTGGCCCTTTGAAGTTTACGTATTTGCAGCATGATTAGAGTTGGACTCTGCTCGACACGGGCCGCCACCCCTGTTTCACCGATGCCTAAACCTTGGCCAAGCAATACATCATCGTCTTTACCGCTAGTGGTGCCGATACCTTCGACGTATACGGCTATAGAAGCTTCGCTGGCGTTTGTCGGCAAAATCTCACCTGACCGGTCGGTATAAAGCTCATACAGCCGCACCACGTTACTGACATCGTTACCATAGCTGCTGTCCGGCGAGCTACCCTTGCCGTCATAACCGTAGGCGGCGCAATGGGCGCGGATGTCTTCGGCAGATTCCTCTAGATTCACATCCGGGGCGTAGCAGGCGGCCACGGTTTCACTGTTGCCTTTGTTATTGCCGGTGCCATCAAAGAACACCCCTATACGCAGGGTAATGCCTTGCTCTTCCTCCAGCTCTTCCTCTTCTTCCTCCTCCTCGATTTCTTCCTCGTCCGGTTCTAGGGCCACGGCATTAGCGATCGGTGCTTTGAGCAGATTGCCGGCCAAGGCCAGGGCTGCCGCACCCGGTAGTAGCGGGCCAAGAATGCTGATGCCGCTGCCCGAACCCGGTCCGCCGCCGGAGTTGAATTTAATAATCGGCCCGACCATGGTGATGCCGCCGGCATCCAGTTTGATAAAGCTACCAGCGGCTTTGAGGGTGAGTTCGCTGCCGGCTTCTAGGACGATTTTTTGCCCGCTGGACAGGTGAATCTCTTGGCCGGCGCTGATGAACTGGCCGGTGCCGATTTTGACCTGCTGGTTCTGCCCTATGGTCAGGTGGTCGCTGGCTTTGATTTCGACTTTACGGTCGACGTGAGTGGTGCGGTGTTCTTCGGCTTTGAATTCGCTGTAGCTGTTGGCCTCGACCGTGTCGTGGCGCTGGTTGCCAACGCGGATCTTTTGGTCGTGCTCGATGTTTTCGTCCCAGTCGCGCTGGGCATGTAGGAAGATTTGCTCGGCGCCCTTGCGGTCTTCGATGCGCAGTTCGTTAAAACCTTCGCCACCGGGACTGCTTAGGGTCTTGAATACGGAGCGGGTTTTATTGGCCGGCAGGTCATAGGGCACGACGTGCTCTTTGTGGAGCAGGCAGCCTGTCACTAGCGGCTGGTCGGGGTCGCCCTCCAAAAAGGTCACCAACACTTCCATACCGACCCTTGGGATGGCGATGGCACCATAACGGTCGCCTGCCCAACTTGACGCCACCCGCAGCCAACAACTGCTGTGATCGTCGGCTTGACCATCGCGGTCCCAATGGAACTGTACTTTCACTCGACCGTATTGATCGCAGTGGATTTCTTCCCCAGCAGGTCCCGTGACCTTGGCGGTTTGGCTGCCAAGAATTTTTGGCTTGGAATGCTCCAACGCTGGGCGAAACGGAACGTCCCAAGGTGTGGCAGTCAGGCGGTTACGATAGCCCTGAGTAAAACCATCACCGGTCTCGGTGTGGCTGGTGACCGACTCCTCCAGCACCTGCGGCTGTTTGCCCTCGTGCTCGATGCTGGTCAGCAACCACAGCTGATTCCAGTCTTGGCGCGGGTGAGTGGTCAGCGGCAGAAAATGCCCACTGACCAACAAGGGTTGATCGCTCTCCCCTTCGGCCAATTCATAATCGGCGCGATGGCGTTCCAGTGCGCGCTGGCTCAGGTGTTTGCCGCGCTCACGGGCGACGAAACGGCCGGGGTAGTCGTAGTCTTCTAGGACTGGCTGAGCGTCGCCCTTGGCCGCGCTTTCGAGCAACAGGCGCGGTTTTTCAAAATCGTAATCGCGGCGAGTGACGCGGCTGGTGCGGGTTTCCACCCGCACACCAAAGCGCTTGAGTAGCGGTATGTCGGCGACCAAGCCGCTGCCTTGCTGATAGCTCTGGGTTGGCAGTTTGGGGAAGACCGTTTGGTCATCACCGAACACCAGCACATGACCGCTGTGGCTGTGTTGGAAGTGGTAGTGAATACCCTCCTCCTCGCACAGGCGCTGGACGAAGTGCAGGTCGCTCTCGTCGTATTGCACGCAGTAGTCACGCTCGGGGTAAATCGCACTGAGTTGAAATTGATAGGCGTTGGCTTGAATGCCGTGCTCTTGCAGCACTTGGGCGATGATCTTGGGCACCGTCAGGTGCTGGAAAATCCGCTGATTAATTCGATGGGCCAGATAGGCCAGCTGCGGACGCAGGCTAACGTGGTAACGAGTCAGACGCTTGCCGGATTCGCCCTGGGCGACGCGGTAAAGCTGGCCGTGAATGCCTGTGCAATCCGGGCTTAAGGCGAGAAAGGCCGGCTTGTGCAGCAAGCTCTCCAGATCAAGATCGGGGCGTTGACTGACCAGCTCCAGCTCAAATGCAAAGGACTGACTGATGGCTTCAAAGCCGCTGAATTCGAGCACCTGCAGGTCGTGCTCAAGCCCCTCGATAGTGAGGCTGAAATGGGTCTGATTGGCAGGCGCGAACATCCGTTGTTCCTCTTGGCGCAGAAATGCCAACGGCCAGGAGACCTGGCCGTTGGTGACGCTATGTTACTAGGCTGATGGTTGCTAAATCACGCCGAGATCGGTGTGCGCCAGTCGTCGGAGCCCGAAGTGCCAGACACTTCGTGGGTCCAGATGATTTTGCGGTAGGTGAAGTAAATATCTTCCAGGTGGGTGAAGTGCGCCAGGCTCGGATCTTGGCAGTTGGGCATGCGCGACTGCACGTCAACGATGATCGCGTCTTCCAACTCGATGGTGTAGTAGTGCTCTTGAGTACCGGTCGACGAGGTACGGAACCATTCAATCCGGCACTTGCTCAGGCGTTCGCCAGAGGTCAGTGAGTTGAAGATCAATGGTGAAGCCTTGTCGAATACCTTGGTGATCATCAGCGGCTTGTGCACGCGCTGGCCGGTTGGCTGACCCGACTGCGGGTCACGCGGGATGATCACTTGATGGTTAAACGCCTGGACCAAAACCTGGTCTTCATGGCCTTCCTGGAAAATGTTACCAACCGAATCTTCGGTGAAGGTGCCGGCAGTGATCAGACCTTGCTTGGTGCCTTCGATGGTCATATACGCGGGTGTTGGCATGAGTGCTCTCCTTGCTTACTGCGATGGATCAAACGATCCGGAGCCAGACGTAAAGCGAACGCCGTGCCAGTTTTATAAAAGCCAACAAAACCAACAGTTTAAAATTTAAAACCATAGTGCCAAAGAGTGTTTTGTGATCTGTCACTCACATTGTTGCGCAACTTCCTGCGCAATGCTCTTGGATAAGTTGCGCAATACTCTGCAGGGCCTGAAAATCCTCAGGCTTAATGATTTTAAGTCGTTTATTTTGCTTATTAGTTGCGCAAGAAATTGCACAACGATAATGCGTTGAAAGTTCAGTAATCAACTTACTGCCTTGTTCCACAGCTGCGACACGGCTCTCACTTTTCAGCATTGCCCGCGCCAGCTGATGCGTCTAGGATGCGGACCTCACAAGGACGGTGCGCAACTTATTGCACATCCGCATGCGCAAAGAATTGCGCAGCCTCGATAATTAAAGCTCTGCATCCCCTTATATTAGGCCGCAAGTTTTAATTATCGGCATTACTCGCAGAGTCATGGAATGACCTATTCAAGCAAGCTCACTGCGCATTATTTGCAGCTCGCCAAACTCCCGATTAATCAAAGTGAGTTTACTGGCACTGACGTACGTTATTCGCCTGAATACGAAGCGTTGGAAACAGAGTTAGGTAAAGCCACCGCCCTGCATGAAACCGGTGCTATTGATTGGCAGAAAATTCGTGAAGGCAGTGAAACGTTACTCAGCTTTCACTCCAAAGATTTGCGCGTTGCCGCGTGGTTGATCTGGGGCCTTTACCAGCGCGAATCTTTTGCTGGATTGCAGGCCGGTTTAAGCCTCTTGTACTACCTCTGCTTGCACCATTGGGACGACTTGCACCCGCGCAAGCCGCGCACTCGCGCCGCCGCCATCAGCTGGCTGTTACCGCGCCTTGAGCAAGCACTGGCTGAACATGTGCCGATTGGCGAGCAGCTTCCGTTGTTCCGCAGTCTCGCCACAGAGTTGCGCGGCCTCGACACCTG
>JAIERD010000301.1 GCA_019747155.1 Pseudomonadaceae bacterium | reverse complement strand
ACCAGCCGCCACCGGCCAAACTGCCGCTGACGCTGCTCTTGGCCCTGCCACGACCAAAGATGCTCAAGCGGGTGCTGCAGACCGTCGCCAGCATGGGCGTGCCCAAGCTGATTCTGCTCAACAGCTACCGGGTGGAAAAAAGCTTCTGGCAGACGCCCTTCCTGCAACCGGAAGCAATTCGCGAGCAGCTTATCCTCGGTCTGGAGCAGTCACGCGATACGCTGTTGCCGGAAGTCATTATCGAAAAACGCTTCAAGCCCTTCGTCGAAGACCAGCTCAGCCAGCTGGCCCAGGGCAGCCTCGGCCTGGTCGGTCACCCCGGCGATTACCCCAGCTGCCCGCGCGCCGTCGAACAAGCGGTGACCCTGGCCATCGGCCCCGAGGGCGGCTGGATTCCCTACGAAGTGGAAAAGCTCGCCGCCGCCGGCCTACAACCGGTACAACTGGGCGCGCGCATCCTGCGGGTCGAAACGGCGGTGACCGCCCTGCTGGCGCGGTTGTTTTAGTCGCCAGCGCCGGGCCGTTTGCTGCGACCCGAAGGCCTACGCCTTCTTGACGTGCCAGTGCGCCGGCAACAGCTGCCCTTGCATGGCCGGCGCCTCGCGCAGCTCCATATCGCGCGCAGCCAGCGGTTCACCACACTCGGAACAGACCAGCACGCCGTGCATCTCATGGCCACAGCTCTTGTGCACATGACGAATCGGCGCGCCTTCTGCACCGCTCAGATGCTGATCACCCCAGTTCACCAGCGCCAGCACCGCCGGATACAGGTCGTGGCCTTTCGCGGTCAAGCGGTACTCCTCACGTAGCGGTCGCTGCTGATAGGCCTGCTTGGCCAGCACCCCGGCCTCGGTCAATTTCTTCAGCCGGTCCGCCAGCACATGCCGGGTAATGCCCAGGCGCTTCTCGAACTCATCGAAACGCCGCACCCCGAGAAAGCATTCACGCAGCACCAGCAAGGTCCAGCGGTCGCCCACCACCGCCAGCGTGCGAGCCAGTGAACAGGGCTGTTGATCGAGTTCTTCCCAACGCATGACTAAACCTCGGTAAATCCATGGGGCTAGAATAACTTGACAGGTTCTAAAAAGGAACTGACTATTCGGCAAGGTTCCAAAACAGAACTTAGGAGAAGATTATGTCTGAACGCAAAGCAATATTGGTCATGGGCGCCGGTGATGCCACCGGCGGGGCGATTGCCAAACGCTTCGCTCGCGAGGGCTATGTCACCTGCGTGGCGCGGCGCAGTGCCGACAAGCTGACCGCACTGGTGGATGAAATCACGGCTGCCGGTGGCAGCGCCCGCGCCTTCGGCTGCGATGCGCGAGTGGAAGACCAGGTACTCGAACTGTTTGCCACCATCGAGCGGGAGATCGGCCCGCTGGAAGTGGTGGTGTTCAACATCGGCGCCAACGTGCGTTTCTCCATCACCGAGACCACCGAACGGGTCTACCGCAAGGTCTGGGAAATGGCCGCGCTGGCCGGTTTCTTCACCGGTCGCGAAGCCGCACGGGCAATGTTGCCGCGCCAACGTGGGACCATCATCTTTACCGGCGCCACCGCCTCACTGCGTGGCAGCAAGCACTTCGCCGCCTTTGCCAGCGCTAAGTTCGCCCTGCGCGCCACCGCCCAGAGCATGGCCCGTGAACTCGGCCCGCAGGGCATCCACGTCGCCCACCCGATTATCGACGGCGCCATCGACACCGCGTTTATTCGCGACACTTTCCCGGAAATGTACAAGCTCAAGGACCGCGACGGCATCCTCAACCCCGCGCATATCGCCGACAGCTACTGGCAGATCCACTGCCAACCGCGCGACTGCTGGGTGCATGAGATGGATCTGCGGCCTTGGCTGGAAACCTTCTGATTGGCTATGTGCTGATACCCATCACGGGATGATCGCCATCGATACTCGATGGGTATCGCAAGCTCAACCCATTCTACAAAGGCTGCATACCACCCTAACGGCTGCATAGCCGTTTAACTCAAGTTCAGCACCTCCCCAACCGAGAGCCATGCCATGAGCAAATCCCTGGAATTCTTTTTCGACTTCGGCAGCCCGACCACTTATCTGGCCTGGACCCAGCTGCCGAAAATCGCCGCCGATGCCGGCATCGAGATCACCTGGCGACCCATGCTGCTGGGCGGCGTGTTCAAGTCCACCGGCAACCAGTCGCCGGTGGCCATTCCGGCCAAAGCCCGCTATATGCTGCAGGACCTGGCCCGCTTCGCCCGCCGTTATGGCGCGCCCATGGTGTTTAACCCGCACTTCCCGATCAACACTCTGACGCTGATGCGCGGCGCCGCCGGCTACCTGGATACGCCGAAGTTTCAGACCTATGTGACGGCGATGTTCAACGCGATGTGGGTCGAGCAGAAAAACCTCGGCAAGCCCGAAGTCATCGCCGAAGTGCTGGGTGAGGCGGGACTCGATCCAGCCGAGTTCGAGCGCCTGATAAGTGACGAAGGGGTCAAGGAACGCCTGAAAGGCATCACCGAGCAGGCAATCAAGCGCGGCGCCTTCGGCGCACCGACTTTCTTCGTCGGGGATGAGATGCACTTTGGCCAGGATCGCCTCGACTTTGTCGCCGAGGCGCTGCAGCGCGGCTGATAGCGACGTGGTGGTGCATTGATGGGTCGAGCGCAGCGCTACCCATCAATGCACCAGCCGATTACAACACCTGCTTGAGAAACGCCTGGGCACGCGGGTCTTGTGGCTGACTGAAGAACTGCGCGGGCGCGGCATCTTCCAGCAGTTTGCCGTGATCGAAGAACAGCACACGATCCGCCACTTCCCGAGCAAAGCCCATTTCGTGGGTCACGCAGACCATGGTCATGCCTTCCAGGGCCAAGGTCTTCATCACGTCGAGAACTTCGCCGACCATTTCCGGGTCCAGCGCCGAAGTTGGCTCGTCGAACAGCATGACTTTCGGCTCCATTGCCAGCGCCCGAGCGATGGCCACCCGTTGCTGTTGGCCGCCGGAGAGGCGCGAGGGGAACTCGTGGGCTTTCTGCGCGATGCCAACCTTCTCCAGCAACGCGCGGGCCTTTGCCTCGCTGTCCGCGCGACTGAGTTTGCGCACCACTTGCTGGGCCAGGCAGAGGTTGTCCAGCACGCTCATATGCGGGAACAAATTGAAATGCTGAAACACCATGCCGACTTCACGGCGGTAGGCGTTGACGTCGGTTTTCGGGTTGCTCAGGTCCAGGCCATCGATACTGACCGAGCCACTGTCGAGAGTTTCCAGACCATTCAGGCAACGCAAGAAAGTCGATTTACCCGAGCCGGACGGGCCTATCACCACCAGCACCTCGCCCTTGGCGACGCGGGTGCTGACGTCATCCACCGCACGCACCACTTGCCCACGGGCATCGAAGACTTTGACCAGCTGACGAACTTCAATCACTTTGCGCGAGCCTCCGCTCCAGCCGCCGGGCAATCTGCGACAGCGGTAAATTAATCAGCAGGTACAGTGCCGCCACACAGAACCAGATCTCGAAGGTCGAGAACGAGGTGGTGATGGCTTCGCGGCCGCTTTTGGTCAGCTCGGTGATGGCGATCACCGAGACCAACGAGGTGTCTTTGACCAGGCTGATGAACTGCCCGGCCAGCGCCGGCAAGACCCGTTTAAAGGCTTGCGGCAACACGACATAACGCATCGCCTGCAGGCCGTTCAGGCCCAAGGAGCGAGCCGCCTCGGCCTGGCCTTTGACCACCGACTGCACACCGGCGCGGACAATCTCAGCCACATAGGCGCCGGTAAACAGCGCCAGCGCCGCCACCCCGGCGAACTCGCGGGACAGATTGAGCACGGTGCCGATAAAGAAGTAGAAGATGAAAATCTGCACCAGCAGCGGCGTACCCCGCACCAGCTCGATATACACGGTCGACAGGTCGCGCAGGGTCGGATTGCTCGACAACCGGCACAGGCCGGTGAGCAAGCCAATCACCAACGCCAGGCCGCCGGCGGCCAGGGAAATCCACAGGGTCGTCAGCAAACCCCAGACCAGCGGACCCGCGGCCCAGTGGCGGGTCACGCCCAGCACATCGCCTTCGGCCACGTCATCGCCAACCGCCAACCGCAGGCTATCGCTGTCGACGCTCAGCAACTGCTCGCGGGCATCGCTGCTGCGTAGGGTCACCTCAGTCAGCGAGCCATGCGCCGTCAGCGCCGCCACTTGCCCGTAATCATCGGCGCGCTGCTGGACTTCGGCCTGATAGGCGAAGTACTGCGGCAAACGATTCCAGTGCCACTCGTAGGCAATCAAAGAGGCGGCAAACCAAAGGCTGCCGGCCAACACCACCAGGATCAGCCCGGTCAGCATATGCCAAGGCCATTGGGCTTTATTCTGTTTAGCCACGCCGTGTATCCATCATTAATGAAGCTATAAATAAGCTTCTGTACCAGTTACAAGCCGAGTGCAAAACGTAGGGTGGGCTTTAGCCCACCAATATTGCCGCGCTCAGGGCCGGTGGGCTAAAGCCCACCCTACAAAACAAGGCCTGCTACACATAACTGGGACATTGCCATAAACAAGCCGCCATAAACGCGAACGCGCAAGCTACAAGCCTGCGCGTCGGGTCAGCAGTCTAGCTAGAGGCAGCCAGCGGCTTACTCCATATCCTTCAACCAACTGGTGTCTTTAAACCACTTGGCGTGCAGGCGATCGTAGGTGCCATCGTGGCGGATCTGCTGCAGGTAGTTATTGATCCAGTTAATGCTGTCGTAGTCGCCCTTCTTCAAGCCAAAGGCCAGCGGCTCATAGGTGAAGGGTTCTTCGAGGTACAGCAGCTTGCCGGCACCGGCCTTGTTGACCGCCACCACGTTGTAAGGCGCGTCATAGACAAAAGCGTCGGCCTTGCCATTAACCACGTCCATCACCGCTTCTTGCTCGTTGTCATAACCGTGGTACTCAGCCTTGCTGATCAGCTTCTTGGCGATCATTTCGCCGGTGGTGCCGATCTTCGAGGTCAGGCGGTACTTGGGGTCGTTGAGGTCTTTATAGGTCTTGATCTGGCCTTGCAGGTCCTTGCGAATCAGCAAGGTCTGGCCGACCACGATAAAGGGTTCCGAGAAGTTCAGGCGCAGATTGCGTTCCTGGGTCAGGGTCATACCGCTGCCGATCATGTCGAACTTGTTGGTCAGCAGTGCCGGAATGATGCCGTCATAACTGGTGGACACCAGCTCCAGCTTGACGCCCATGGCCTTGGCCATGTCTTTGAGCAGATCGACTTCAAAGCCGATGATCTCGCCGCGCTTGTTGGTCATTTCAAACGGCATATAGGTGGGGTCCATACCGACCCGTAGGGTGCCGCTTTTAACTGCGTCTTCAATGGCGCCGGCCTGCGCCGCAGCGCCGCCAAGGGTGGTGGCTGCCAACAACAATGTGGCGAGAAACTTTTTCATTTTCGCTCCAAACAAGGGAATAAATTCAGGATCGACCGCCAAGCCCAGCAATGACGCTCGTTTAATGTCGCGCATGTTACCCGCTGAGGGCCGCGCTGACGACCGCGACAACAGCTTAAACGCCAGTTTTCCTGGGCCAAGCGACGATCTGCGAGCTTTAGCTTTGCAGCAGAAAAGTCACCGGACCGTCGTTGATCAGATGCACCTGCATGTCCGCGCCAAACTCACCGCTGGCCACCACAGGATGCAGCGACTGCGCCTGGCCGAGCAGATAATCGAACAGTTGCGCCCCCAACGCCGGCGGTGCGGCGCTGGAGAAGCTCGGCCGCAAGCCACTGTTGGTGTCGGCCACCAGGGTGAATTGCGAAACCAGCAACAAACCGCCGCCGACCTCGCGCAGCGACAGGTTCATCTTGCCGGCGGCATCGCTAAACACCCGGTAATTGAGTAGTTTCTGCAGCAATTTGTCGGCGCTGGCGCGGTTGTCTTGCGGCTCGACGCCGACCAGCACCAGCAGGCCTTGCTCGATGGCGCCGACCACCTGGCCGGCAACCTCGACCCGCGCCTGACTGACGCGCTGTAACAGCGCCTTCATGCCTCGTCTGGTGCCAAGTCGAGCAAGCGATGGGCCAGCTGATCGGCGGCGCGCACCAAAGCATCGGTGATACCGACCTCGGAGGCGGCGTGGCCGGCATCGCGAATGATCTGCAGCTCGCTGTTGGGCCAGGCCTGGTGCAGCGCATGGGCGTTATCCAGCGGACAGACCACGTCGTAGCGACCGTGAACGATGACGCCCGGCAGGTGGGCAATTTTCGGCATGTCACGAATCAGCTGATCGGGTTCGAGAAAAGCCTCATTAACGAAGTAATGGCACTCGATCCGCGCAATCGACAGCGCCCGATGGGCATCACTGAAACGTTCAACCACCTGCGGATTGGGCCGCAAGGTGGCGGTGCGGCCTTCCCAGGTCGACCAGGCCTTGGCCGCGTGCATCTGGGCAATCTGGTCTTGGCCAGTCAGACGCTTGTAAAAAGCCTGCATCAGGTCGCCGCGCTCATCGACAGGAATCGGTGCCAGGTAGTCCTCCCAGTAATCGGGGAACATCCGGCTGGCGCCTTCCTGATAGAACCACTGAAAGTCCTGCGGCCGGCAGAGGAAGATGCCGCGCAAGATCAGCCCATGCACGCGCTCAGGATGGGTTTGCGCGTAAGCCAGGGCCAGGGTTGAACCCCAGGAGCCACCAAACAACACCCACTTCTCGATACCGAGCTGCTGGCGAATATGCTCAAGGTCATCGACCAGATCCCAGGTGCTGTTGTTTTCCAGACTCGCGTGAGGCGTCGAGCGGCCACAGCCGCGCTGATCGAAAGTGACGATGCGGTACAGGTTCGGATCGAAGAAACGCCGGCTCAGGGCGTCGCAGCCAGCGCCCGGCCCACCATGGATAAACACCACCGGCAAACCATCCGCCGAGCCGCTCTCGTCAACGTACAACACGTGCGGCTGCGCCACCGGCAACTCATGGCGGGCGTAGGGTTTAATTTCCGGATATAGCGTCTGCATGCTGCACTCCCGAATCTGCGCGCACGGGCCCAGCTGGGCGCCGCTCTGGTACTCTGTCGGTCATCATAACCACGAAAAGGAACTTCGGCATGCCAGTACGGCGATTTACCCTGGCGCTACTGTTAATTGTCCCCCTGTTCAGCAGTTGCGGGCGCAACGATCCGCAGGCAGCGCTCGAGGCGGCGGTGCAACAACTGCAGGACAATATCGAAGCCAAGCGCAGCAGCGCGGTGCTGGAACAGCTGCATGCGCAGTTCAGCGCCCAACAACAGCTCGAACAGCCACAAACGGAACTCAGCGGCCAATCACAGTACGATCGCGAATGGGCCAAGCGCACCATGCTCGCGCTGTTTATGCGCCACCAGAACGTCGGCGTGATTGCCTTCAGCAAACGCAGCCAGATCGATCCAACCTATGCCGACAAGGGTCATACCGAAGCCGAAATCGCCCTCACCGGCGCAGCCGGGTTAATCCCCGACAACGCCGCCCATTACCGGCTGAAATTAGAGTGGTGGCTGGAAGACGGCGAATGGCAACTGGCGCGCCTGAACTGGCAGTAGCTCAGTTCAGGGCTGGGCGATTGATTGATCGGCGACCCGCCAGATCAGCTCGTCGGTGGCATAACCGCGCTGCCGCGCAATGCTGAGCAATTGCTCGCGCGTTTGCGCCGAGACTTGCGGAGTGCGTGACAGCAACCACAGATACTCGCGATTAGGGTTGCCCACCAGGGCTAGCTGGTAGTCGTCATCCAGATACAGCACCCAGTAGTCGCCACGGGTGAGATTGGGAAATAACCGGCTAAACCAATTATCAAAGCGCACCCAGAGCTTGTCGGTTTTGCCGGCCTGCTGCGCAAAGGCCTGCCCGTTAGCCTGCAACCACTCGCCCGTCAGCGTACGACAGCTATTAACCACGCTCAGGGTAGCGTCTGCTTGCAACTGATAAGCCGCCTCAGACTGGGCGCAGTTGCGCTGAAAAAACA
Source organism: Pseudomonadaceae bacterium (assembly GCA_019747155.1). GTDB lineage: Bacteria > Pseudomonadota > Gammaproteobacteria > Pseudomonadales > Pseudomonadaceae > Aquipseudomonas. The sequence continues at coordinate 4,529 of JAIERD010000301.1, read as the reverse complement.
TCGGCAGCCGTGCCAGCTCATACCAGGTGCCCTGATAGCGCTGCAAATCGACCTGCGTCACCGTTTGCGGCGCGGCCAATTGGCTGCCCGAACTGCTGCAGCCCACCAGCAGCAATAGGCCGCACAGGGCAATAAGCTGACGCACTGCGCGCATTTACTTCAGGCCTTGGCCGGAGAACAACAGCACCTTGTCGGCGGCAAACTGCACGCTAATGGAGGACTTTGCATCGCCCCAGGTGCAACTGCTCATACCCAAGGCTCCGGAGCATTCCGTCGGCGCACCAAGCAAGGCCTGAACCTCAGCTTTGTCCATGCCGGCGGTGAGTTTGGCGTAGTTTACTTCGTTGACCTTGCTGCAAGCAGCCAAGAGCAAGGCAAAGGACAACAGGGCGAATTGACGAGCAAACATAGCTGAACTCCTGACTGGATAGTGACCCGTATGCCCGCCATGCCGACGGGCATATAACTGCCGTTTTACGCTTGGTGGTAACCAGTAACGCGCTCGACTTCTTCCTTCGAACCGAGGAACACCGCCACCCGCTGGTGCAACGAGGTTGGCTGAATATCGAGAATCCGCTGGTAACCATTGGTCGCGGCGCCGCCGGCTTGCTCAATGATGAACGACATCGGGTTGGCCTCGTACATCAAGCGCAGCTTGCCTGGCTTCTCTGGCTCACGGGAATCGCGCGGGTACATAAACATGCCGCCACGGGTCAGAATCCGGTGCACGTCAGCCACCATTGCCGCCACCCAACGCATGTTGTAATCCTTCTCCAGCGGGCCGTCTTTACCAGCCAACAACTCGTCGACATAACGGGTTACCGGCGCTTCCCAATGGCGCTGATTAGACATGTTGATGGCGAACTCTTTAGTCTGCGCAGGTACCTGGATGTTGTCGTGGGTCATGACGAAACTGCCCAGTTCACGGTCTAGGGTGAAGCCTTTAACGCCATTACCCAGGGTCAGCATCAACATGGTTTGCGGGCCGTAAATTGCGTAGCCAGCAGCCACTTGCTCGGTGCCAGGCTGCAGGAATGCCTCCTCGCCCAGGTCGCCTTCATTACCGTTACGATCCGGGCAACGCAGCACCGAGAAGATGGTGCCGACTGAGACGTTTACATCAATATTGGATGAGCCATCCAGCGGGTCAAACACCAGCAGATAGGCACCCTTTGGGTACTTGCCGGGGATCTGATAAGCGTTGTCCATCTCCTCGGATGCCATGCCGGCCAGGTGACCGCCCCACTCGTTGGCTTCCAACAGAATGTCGTTGGACAGTACATCAAGCTTTTTCTGCACTTCGCCCTGAATGTTCTCAGTCTCCATGCTGCCCAGCACGCCGCCAAGCGCACCCTTGGAAACCGCGTAGCTGATCTCCTTACAGGCACGCGCCACTACTTCGATAAGAAAACGCAAATCCGCCGGCGTGTTGTTGCTGCGGGTTTGTTCAATCAGATAGCGGCTCAGGGTAATGCGGGACATGGGAGGCACCGATGTTGGATAAATTGCACGCAGTTTACCCTTTAACGACCGGCAGTGCCTCCCACTGCCGGTCGAATCGACTTACCAGTCGAGCGCTAAAGACAGACTGAGCCCTTGCAAGGTCTGGTCTTGCGCTTTGCTGTAGGTATAACCACCACGTAGCGACAGATCTTTGCTCAGCTGCTGGCTAACGCCAACGGTACCGCTGTCCAGACTGTCACCCGGGGTGTAACCCTGCAGCTCGAAGCTGATACCCGGCAAACTGTTTAGCTCGGAACGTAGTTTGCTGGTGTCGTCTTCGTACTCGCGCTCATGGCTGTACTCGGCGAACAGTGCGGTGCTTGGCGTGAACTGGTAGCGACCTTGAATACCCGCACCCAAGCGCCGTGAGTCACGTTTCTGGTCATCGTAGGTCAACGCTGTAGCATCGACCCCATCTTCGGAGTAACCATCCACGTCTACCCGGGCGTAGTCAGCACTCAGGAACGGGCTCAGGTGCCAAACGCTGTCGCCTTGAGCTATGTCATAACCAATACGACCACTGGCGCCCCACAGGCTGCCATCGGTGTCGCCTTTTTCCGTACGTTTTACCTGACCCAGATCGAACGAACGGTCGAGGCTGTTGTAATCAAGCGAACCGGCAGTCAGGGCCAAGTCTGCCCACCAGCGATTTTCCTGATACTGAGCAAATACGGTAGCCAGATAGCTGTTTGATTTGTAGTCCGAGTTGGCGCTACCGACTTCCAATTTTTGCTCGTAGAACCCGAGTGCTGCACCCAAACGCCAGGCATTGTCCAAGCGATAGCTGGTGCCTAGGTTCAGGCTGTAGCCATTACCATCGCCACTTTGCGAGCTATCTTGGTGCGAATAATCTTGCCGCTGGCCGCCAGTTGCAACGAAGCCGCGCCACTGATCAACCGCCTGCCAAGCTTCCCAATCGGCTTGCCACTGGCTGCGCAATTGATCCTGATGGGCCTGCAAATTCCCCAGTGCCATTTCTGGCAGCAGTGTTAGCTCCTGTGGAGCGGTTAGCAGTGAGTAGGCGTAATCAGCGGCAATCTGCTGCACGGCCATAGTCGGATGTACGCCGTCATTAAACATCAACTTACTTGGATCTGGGGTGGCGCTGTTGATGCCCCATGCGGCATTGACGGTTGCGCAACCATTGAAGCAGGTACCGGTCAGATTCTGGCTGGCATCAAAGCCATAAGCCCCAGCGTTCGCCGTCACCTCGCTGACCAGCAGCGGTAAATTGAGCGGAATAATATTGGCATTCACAGTGCGCAGTTGGTTCACCAATTCAGTATTCAGATCAGTCGCCAGACCTGAAATAAAACTGTTACCGCCACCCAGCGCTGGGGTATTTCCCACATTCGGTAGCAGCGAAACCATGATGTAACGCGCGCCGGCGCCTTGCAGTGCTTGCACACTATCAACTATGCGGCCCGCTGCCTGCTGGGCCTGTACGGTGCTAAGGATACGGCCCTGCAAAAAATCGTTGCCGCCACCATTGACGTAATACAGGGCGTTGCGGTCCAGGCTCAAGCCACGATTGGCCAAGTCCACCAAAAAGCCATCACGGGTGCGAGTACCCGCGACCGAACCACCGGCCTGAGTAATGGAGTCAAACACCTGATCGGTTCTATACCCACCCACTGCCCAGTTGTTACCGTCTGCCCATCCGTTGGCTTGAAACACTGAAGAGGTCGAAGGTGTTTGTGGACCAAGCCCCAACAACTCGCCGATCAGCATCGGCGACGTTTGCCCATACACCTCACCGCTGGCATCGGTAAATAACGGACCGATACGGTTGGTAAAGCGCCGGGTTTGCGTGCTCGGATTAGCCGAATCGGGAAATTGCCCGGCATCGCTGAGACTATCGCCGAATACATAAAGCCCGCTGTAGGGAGCGGCGACCAAGGAAGGAGCGACAGTCGCCAACAGACAGGCAGCCGCCAACGGAGTGAGCAGACGTTTCATAAGTAGTCCTTATTATTGTGTTTGTGACTTACTGCCGGGACTGTACCGAGGTTTTAAAACTTTCATAGAACGAATCATCACCATTCATCTGAACACATGTGCACCATTCACCCCGCGTATTAACTGACGCAGCAGGCATTTTTTAACCGGCTACAACGCTCGGCTCAACCCGATTACGCCCGCCACGCTTGGCTTGATACAGCGCGGTATCGGCGACCTGCAAGAGTTCGTCGAGGCTCTGCCCTTGGCTCGGCCACAGGGCCAGGCCGATGGACACCGTGAGCAGTTCCGGGCCGTTGCGAGTGGCCAGCGGGGTGCTGGCCAGTTCGCGGCAAATCGCCTGCAACCGACTGAGCGCCACGGCGCCATCCGCGCCCGGCATGATTAGTACAAACTCCTCGCCACCAATGCGAAATAGCGCATCGGAGCTACGCAGATGGCTCAACAACTGCGCAGCCAACGCCTTGAGCACGTCATCACCGACCAAATGACCACACCTATCATTCAACGCTTTGAAGTGATCGAGGTCGAGCATGGCCAAGGCCAAACCCTGGTGTTCCCGTTGCGCACGGGCCTGCTCATAGTGGAAAAACTCGCTCAGATAACGGCGGTTATACAGGCCGGTCAAAGGATCACGCAGCGCCTGCTCACGCAATTGCTCATGCAGCGCCGAGATGGTCTGCAGCCGCTCCTCACTCAAGCTCAAGGCCTCGACCAGCTGCAGCGCGCTGAGGTGCGACTCGCTGACATCGCGCAGATAGAGCATCTCGCCGAGGCGCATATTGCCGTTACGTCGCACCCGTTCAATGCTGCGGCGGCGCACTTCGAGATAACGTGGCGGATTGCTCAGAGTCAGCAACTGCGCTGTATCCAGAGCACTGGGCAGCAACAATAAATCACGCAGGGCGCCGCCAAACACCGGCCAATCTTGCAGCTCGCGGCCCTGCCAGTCGGCACTCAAACCGGCCAGTTGCAACGCCGCCGGATTGGCTTCGAGCACGCGCTGCTGCTGATCAATCACCAACACCGGATCAAGCAAGGCCTCGAGCAATAGATGCCGCGCCACC